>JAZFYO010000108.1:0-7108 GCA_036443615.1 Binatia bacterium
CGGGATTCGGTACAGCGAGGGATCATCGGGTTTGTCGGACCGACCGAAGCCGAGATGATCGGGAACGATCACGCGGAAGCCGGCGCCCACGAGCGGAGGGATGAAGTTGCGCCAGAGGTACCCCCAAGTCGGGTTCCCGTGCACGAGAACGAGGGGCCGTCCGTCCCGTGCACCCTCATCGACATAGTGCAGCCGCCCCTCCGGGGTTTGGAACCAGCGGGGTTCATACGGCCACGTGCCACCGAATGTCCAGTCCACGCTGGACGCCATCGCTCATCCTCGCGGTTCTGCAATGCGGCCTAACGCCTGTGCGAAATTCGGGGACATCATACAGATTTAAAATTAATCCTGCGACCCCAATTTATGGAATTGGGGGGCATCCCCCGCTGCCGGAGCGAGCGAATGATCTCCTCGAGCACCTGCCGTTGCTTTGGACTGAGCCCTTTCACGGGGCCACCTCCTGGTGGGACCCCATGGAGAACCCCTGTTATCTATGGCCTGTCAAGTGAAAAATTCGGAGGGTGGGAAGAGGGAGGAGGGCGAACCCAAGCGAGCCGTCGCCAGGTTCATCGTGCCGTTAGTCAACCAACAGTACCAGTTCCCCTGCTCTAATTGACTCAAGTGCTTGCATAACCTTGGGAATCAAGGGCTCCAGATCCTGCAGCCGGTTACTTCGAGCCCTCAACACGATGACTGCAAGACCTGCTCGACCGAGATCTTGCTGGGCTGCAAGGTTCTGATCAACCGTGAGGAACACCTCGAAATGGCCAGCGGCCAGGGTCACCAACTCGCCGTTGTCCTTCCCTGCCCAACCAGCTTCGGGAACGGTCACCACTTCGTGACCGGCGATCCACTGCTTTAGCCTTTTGGGAAGGCACTCGTCAAGCAGCACCCGCATCCTGGAGCAGCGCCTCCTTGGCGATTTCTAGAGCAGCCACGGCCTGCTCGCGGGTCACAGTGGGGAAGTCTTGAAGGAAGTCCTCCAGCCGATCTCCGGCCTCCAGGTAGTCAATGAGGGTCTTGACCGGAACGCGTGTGCCGGCGAATACGGGGGTCCCGCTCAGGATATCAGGCGAGCGCTGCACGACCGTTTTCCGCGGTGTCATTGGTGCCTCCTTGAGTCATAGAAGTATACCGCATTCTTGCCTCCCTGCATAGATCCCGATCGCCTCGGAGATCTCGTCCAAGATAGGGGGCATCCCCCGCTGCCGGAGCGAACGGAGGATCTCTTCCAAGACCTGTTTTTGCTTTGGACTGAGCCCTTTCACGGGGCCACCTCCTAGTGGGACCCCATGGATAGCTCGCGCTATCTATCCCTTGCCAAGCATAAAATACAGGGGGACTAAGAAAGGGGGGAGGCCGTGTTCAGGGAAACAGACGAAGGAAAAGGTTCCTGACACCTTTTCTTCTGCCAGCCGTGCGGGCACCGCTTCGGCATTGCCAGGCCGCCCGCATCATTACTTGAGGAAATATTGAGCCGCCGCAGTCAGGAGACCGCCTATGATTGCACCGACTAACGCGGCGATCAAAGTTGCCTGTGCGATGGCAAAGTTGCTTGTTTCTTCGGCGGCGAAGTTCATCGTCGTCAGCTGCGCATCTCTGTCGATTGTTATGTGAGGCTTCATGTGTTCAGCGAAGTACTTTTCTATCCCCTTCAGAAAGGTTGTCTTGGCAATCGCGCCGAGCGCCTCCTCTTGCGTCCGCTTCAGCCGTATTTCCGCAGCCGACACTTCCTGCAACACGGTATGCATCTCTCCTAACAGCTTCCGAATATCTCCGGATACAGTAGAGAAAAACCGACGGACTATCGGAAGTTTGAAGTATTTCGCCAGGCGCCCACTCAACTGTTCGTTTAGCTGCTCAAGAGCATCAACAGCGGCCTGAAATTCTTGATCAAATACCCTTTGGATGTAAAAGCGGAACAGACCTCGCTCCATATCGTGCAGTAGCGGACCGATTATCGTGTCTATTGGTTCCTCGCTGGGAATAATGATGATAACATCGTTCTCGGCTACGTTGATTAGTGGAAGCTTGATTGGCGGATTTCCGGCTACGCTTTTAGGTGTCGCGAGGATGAAATACAGTTCGGGGTGGATCGGAGTGGGTCCAAAACCATTTACATGGTCCCACTTATTCGAGGGTGATAGAGTCTCCCGAAGAAAATCTCTCGTGATTTGACCCAAGTCCGTCAGTATCGGCACGGACTCCACGGGCGCATAAACAGCAAACAAAGCCCCATCAAAGTACACGGTAAATTCCTCAGGATTCCAGGACCACGGAAAGATACCGAGCTGCTCCCGTATTCGCTTAGGCATGACGACGCGCATCTTTAGAAACGTCTCTAACGCGATCGCTGCCTCATAGGGCCACACAGCAAAGCTTATTCTACCTTTCTCGAGGTCGTTCAACAGCTCGTCCTTGCCTGGGGCGATGTCCATAACGTGGGGAGACTTGGAGAGGAGCGAATAAAGTTCCGTAACAAACTCACTGACCGACGACCCACCAACCTGTTCTTTAGAGAAAAAACGCTCCTTAAAGGACTCCGTAAGCTCAAAGCGAAGGAAACCGAGCTTGGCTACGTACGCTTGCGAAATTGAATAGTGATCCAGAAGTCCCCCCGGAATGTACTCATGTGCTACTGATTCCTTGTCAAGCATCTCTTCTTCCTTTCAGGATAATTCCCGATTTTCGCAGTATATAACTGTTGGGCAACGGTCGCCAATACAGTGATCCCAGGTTATTTCCCACAGCTTACTGGGAATGCCCACAATTCCGGGGACATAATACAGATTTTAGGATCCCCTTTTCATATCGGGCGTCCCGCCTTCCCCAAATGGTGGGGATAGCCGGGTACCACGACTGGAAATTCGCGCCATGGCGAGACGGTATTCGAGTCCTAACTCGTAAGTCAAGGAAAAATCAGTATTATGTCTCCAAATTTCAAGCCCACTACACTTGTCACCGGAGAACGGACCGCAACCTCCGCGAGAGCGGGTCGCGGAGCTTCGCTGTTTGGCCACGATTATAGGCCAACGTGTTCCAGTTACGAACATCGAATGGGAGCTCGGAGAGGGTCGTTGAACAGATATGCAACGTCGGCTTTTTTAGCGCGTGGGCAAAGCCGGCTTCATAGAGCACGTTTGGCTTTGCCTCAGATAGGTCCACAATTACGGCGATGCTATCCCTGATGAAACGCTTGATTTCCTCGACGATATCTCCTGAGAACTCCGTGCTATCAACTCGCTTGCATGCCGCGTCAACCTTCTCCGCAGCGTACGACATCGCGACTAGATAGGTATCATCGTACTCCCGGTCGAATGGCATCGCAGCAAATACAATTCGATCAGCTGATTGACGACTAGTGGGAGTCCGCGGGCTCGGAAGGCGCGTCTTCTCAAAAAAATTACGAAGAGATGAAACGAGTGCGTCCGGGCTAACAACCCCTTTGGTCTCAAAATTCTTCTGCAAGTCAGGCAAAACTAAGAAAACCCCATCGGCTCCAGTCGCCTTTTGATAGTGCTCAACTTGCTCGAGCGCGCGAGCGGTGTTACCACCACGCGGATTCCACGCCTTCGCTTCGATTACGACCAGTTCCCCCTGAGGACCCTTGACGACGAAGTCTGGACGGAGACCCCCTATCGCAGGCTCCCGCTCGAACTTGAACCCAGCCCTAGTTAACTGATTTGCAATCCGGTTTTCCAGTTTTTTGCCGCGCACCGAAATCTCCTTCCCGTCCACCTAGCTAGATTTATTCACAACTGCCTAAAACCTCCATTGAGAGTTTTCTGGGTATACCCTTCGGCCACCCCACCTTCCTGGGTCTCAGCGCCCTTCCCAAACGCTTCTCCAGCGAGCCAGCCGAGCCCTACCGCCACTCTAGCGCTTCCCTACCCCACCGCCCCGCGCAATGGTATACCCTGTCCCCATAAATGCTGCCCCCATGTGCGTATTATCTGGCCGGATCTCGAGTGACCAAAGTGGAAGCCTGATCCAGCAACCGCTGGAAGTATTCAACCGCAGGTCGCATGTCTCGGCGAAGCCGCTCGGTACGATAAGTAAAGCGGCACGCGGAGAAGCGGATCGAGTACCTCCGCAGCATCTCTCGCGCCAAGAGATCCCAAACAGCAAGGTGAGAGCCGTAGTCGCCGGGAGCACTTTGCAGGAAAAGGTGAACCAGGTCCACGCGACCATCGATGAGCTGATTTTCAAAACAATACCAGTACTTAGCCAGGTTCGTAATCCCGCCGGCGCTTTCAACCTCGACGATGATGTTACCGGTCGGGGTAGGCACACGCAAGTCCCCGAATTGGAAGTACAGGTTGCCATGAATAACTATACGGTTTCCGGCCGACTGTCCGCGATGGGAGGATAAGTGTCGGCGACTGATGACCTCCCTGAACGGCTGGAGCGCTTTGATCTCGTAGCTGTATCGCCGGGTTGCACACATTGTAATTGTTCGTCGAATCCAGATATGGTACTAGCGGATGAGCTGTACAATTAACGGGGACAGTAAGACCATTAATGAACACCCTCGGAGGACTAAAAGAGACTCCCGACTCTTTTTCCTTTCCCGATTCACTCTCTTACCGGAATGTAAACCTGCTTTAGAGGAACCATTGTACGGTACTCCGGTTTCAATTTTTCGTAATGTTCTTGCAGAAGCTCCACAAACGCATCTCGATCCACCAGGGTGATGGTCCGCTTGCCTTTCGCAACCTCGATCTCGGCGTCTCTCGTAAATCCACCAGTGGAGACAAACAGGCCGTTCTCCTTGTCACCCAGCGTGGCGATGAAATTGCGAAGATCTGGTCCCCCCACGCTTGATTTCTTGTGCTTAACTTGGATTTTTATCCTCGGCCCTTCGAAGCCAAGTGGATCAGGATAAGCCACAATGTCTACCCCTTGATCAGCACCCCGGGGGCTAACACGCGTTCTAAAACCCATTGCTTGGAGAACTCCCGCAACCAGATCCTGGAAATCATAAGGATCAATATGACTTATGATATCGGAAATCAAATCATCTGCTTTTGTTTTGGTCGTCTGATAGAAATCATCGGCTGTGTCGTCTGTTCGGTCATGATCAGGCTCAAGTCGTTTTCCTTCCGCAAGCTTCAGAATCTCTTCCTGGTGTGTTGTCACACTGAAAATCGTCGAGGCACCTCCAATAGAGTTCCGCGCCGGCAGTGTAAAGTCATCCCTAGAGACTTTCCGCATCCACTCAACTGGCCGAATATGCGGATACTTGACCGACATACGTTTGGAATCAAACGCATAGGGGCCGGCGATCTTGCCGACAAGAACCTCTCGCGTAGCCTTGATTGGAGTTAGAACTAAATCACCTTCGGCGATTTCATAAGCAAACCGGAAAAGCTGACTTGCCCCACTAATCACGTGCTTCTCGGAGTGGTCAGGGTATGCTTGTCGGTACCGCGCTTTAATCTCCTCGCGGGTTTTGGTACTTCTGAGATCACCAATCTCACGCCAACCAATAGCAACCGCTGAAGACTGTTCGACCTCATTTGCAATCTCGTTATTGTCCCCTGCACGGACAACCCAGATAGAATTACCTGCCATGTCCCAATCCTTTCTCGCTGATGTCAAGATAATGCGATAAATGCAGGCCGATGGACGTCAGGTCTTGAATTTGCATTTTTCAACTCTACGCCTTAACCGTGGCAACTACCGGAACTGGATCCGTACTGCTAGCTCCCGTCATCTTTCCAAAAAGCAAAACGCCCGCCCGGGCGGTGCTTCGCCCGAGAGGGCGTCAGATTCATCTGAAACGCCAGTGATGTTGCCTGAGGTGGGCCGGGGACTATTGCCACATCACCCGGTTCCATCTTAACTATCTCCTAAAACTCGCCCAAGTATCGCTTACCGCTCCACGAGAGTCAAGGAAATCGCACCCTCCCCAGCCGCTTTTACCGCTTCCTCAGTTCCATAAGGAAATACAACCAGCCGAATCGCTGTCTCCTCTCATAAGTGTCCTTGATCTCCTGGATGCCAATTCCGATTGATACGGGATTCACCGGAATTGGGAGGGGAATGTTGCTGCCAATGGACTTCAAAATCGTTGTACGTGGTGATGGCTCAACGAGGCGTGCGAGCTCCCTCAGGTCATGGAGCTCCAGTTCCCCAATGGTCTTCTTTATGGTACCCTCATTGTTGTTGCGAACGGAACTACCAAGCTCGCTAATCTTTCTGCGGAAACTCTGCAGAAAAGGATGGCGACGCAGCTCAAGGACTCTTTGCCAAGTAAGAATAGTAAAATCGGGCATCGAGGTTGTGACTATCTCCTGGAATACTTGGGTGTCTGAGGGAGGCTGCGTTGTCTGAAATACTTCTTCAATTACCGTGCTCTCGCGTGAATCCGCGAGAAAAGCGCATTGCTCGGCTGCGTGCAACGCCCCCCAGGTAGCCACGGCCTCGACGAGCCCTGCACCCGCCAGGCCCACCTCATGCTCGAATCCGGCTGGATTTTTCTTATCACTGTTGGGGTATTGCTCGAGGATATCGTCGACGGTTACGCGATACGCAATGTCGATCAGCTTCTTGTTCTCATGCTGCCAAGGATTCTGGAGAAACTCGTAAGAAGGCAAAAATTTCTGGACTGGCACCCATATTTGACGCAGTTCGTCAGCGTCCTCAGGCCTGATTCCTATCCGCTCGGCCTGGCTTTCGAGAACTCTGTCGACAAGGTCTCCCCGTGGTACTTGGATAACAAGTTGGTCGAAGAAAAGCGAGGCAATCTTCCCGTATTGGCCGAATATGTCCTGCACAATAGAGCTTATCCAACTCACAAAGGCTCGGGACATCGCGAGTCACCTTTAGATCGGCCGCCTGGGGAATTATCATTGACAGAATAAACCATTCATACTTTCTTCAGGCTTTTCAGAGATCTGCTCTTCGGCGATTCCCCCTTTCCGTGGTCTCAGCGCCCTTCCCAGCCGCTTCTCCAGCGAGCGAGCCGAGCCATGCCGTCACCCTATCACTCCCCTGCCCCACCGCCAGGGGTGGAAGGGGGGTTGGAGTTGGTGCGCCACAAGGCGATCCCGCCGAGTAGGCCCGCGATATTGGCGACTCTCTTGGTCTTGGGGGGCAGCGCACC
>JAZFYO010000109.1:0-2508 GCA_036443615.1 Binatia bacterium
ATCGAGTGCGGACCGCTCAACCTTGAACTTCTGGAGTTTTGCCGGGAAGCCGTCCTCGGAACCCATACAAACTGACCTCCCCGCGCAGCAGCAGGCGGGTCGAAGGAAAACCATGAAACCAGGAGAAGGAATAAGGACCATTACACTCATCCGATCGCAACGAAGCGGACTTATGCTCCCAAGAGAAGGGGGTTTTCTGCGTTCGATAGAGAACATGAGGGGAACTCTTCCGCTGGTGGACTTCGGAATCGCAGGTTCGCAATACCTCTTTCCGCATGAGATTGAGCCGGAAAAAATGGAATCGGAGCAGCAAATGAAGATTGATGAAAGGAGAGCGACATTATGGTCAACAAAGTCATTCTGATCGGGAACCTCGGCAGGGACCCCGAGACTCGTTTTACACCCAACGGCAAGGCAGTAACGAGATTCTCCCTTGCTACCTCCACTGCGTGGACGAACGCGGATAGAGAAAAACAGCAGGCCACCGAATGGCACACCGTAGTCGCCTGGGGAAAACAGGCTGAGGCATGCGGCCAGTACCTGGAGAAGGGAAGACAGGTCTATGTGGAGGGAAGCCTGCGGTACCGCTCTTACGAGGACAAAGAAGGAAAACAAAGGCACGTGGCGGAGATTATCGCCCAGAAGGTGAGATTTTTAGGCGGAGGGAACGGGAGAGCCAAGGAAGAAATTACCCACCCCGCTGATGCAGAGGGAGATGATATCCCATTCTGAAGGAGGGACACGATGCTTAAGGCCCAATGCCCGACATGCGCAAAAAGAAGCATACTGTTTAGACTTACAACTGACGATGGTGACCTCGCGGTCCAGACCAAGCCCTGCGAGGCCTGTCGGTACGAGCTCACGGACGGAGAGAGAGCGGGAAAAGTGAAGATTCTAGTAGATGCCATTATGAGAAAAAGCGGGGCCACCAAGGTTGAGGCTTTCACCCGAGCCCTGGCTCTCATGTTGACTTAGACCCCACAGAAGGGAGGTGAAAAAGATGAACAAAGTAGTGCTCAGTGGCAATCTCGGAAAGGACCCAAGGCCGTTTCAGTTCTCAAACGGCGGCACCAAGGCAAGCTTCCAGCTCGCCGTGGACCGGACCTACCGTGACAGGACGGGCAACCTTCAGAAGCGCACCGAGTGGCCCACCGTCGTTCTTTACGGAAAGCAGGCCCAGGCCGCCATCGACTACCTGAAACAGGGCCGTCGAGTGGAGATCGAAGGCCGGCTGCAGACCCGTTCTTATGACAAGAACGGCCAGCGCCACTTCGTCACGGAAGTCGTCGCCGAACGGATGAAATTTGTCCCCGGCGGAAACGGCAAGCCCAACGGAAATTCTCAGGACAAGCCTCAGAGCCATGACGAGGTCGTCTTGGACGAGGATTTCTAGGGCCCATCTAAATTAATGGGGGAAGGCGACTTTCCTCTCCCCTTAGACACTTTTCCATCCCAAAAAGCAGCTCCCTCAGCACCCTTCATCACCTAACGAGCTAACGAAAAACGGAGAACGATGAGATGATAAGAATCAATCTGTATAAGCCCGCTTGTCCGCTATGCGGTAAAAGAAGAGGGAAATTCCTCAAGCTATCCCAAGCGCTTCAGAACGTATCTGTCCTCCTGATCGGCCTTCTCAAGGTCGGCATCCTACTCCTTTTCCTCATCCTTATTGGAGCGGCGCTGATTAAATAAGGCTGTGGCCGAGCCGATCACAGGGAGACAATTCCAGATGTACAGCCCGAAAATCGACGAGAAGCTCATTCCCAGAATTTACCGGCTGGGGAGGCTTAGAAAGTTGCCCATGACCCGGCTGGTGAATGAGATTCTACAAAGACGGCTTTCCGAGATGGAGGAGGAAGAAAAGAGAAATGGGAATCCCCTGTTAAACCCAGGAGACGTACGATGAACAAGAGATGGATTCCTCGGAAAAAGTGTAATTACCTGAATTTCCACTTCACAATAAGAATTCTCATCGAAAACAAGCACCTCACCACCCCATGACCTCCCTCTTCGCCTCGGTGAAGCTCAACCCGGAGCAGAAGGCTGCCGTCAAGGCCACAGAAGGTCCCTGCCTGGTGGTAGCCGGGCCGGGATCCGGAAAAACCCGCACACTCACCGCCAAGGCCCTGCATATCCTGCGGAACCAACCCGAGAGAAAGATCCTCTGCATCACTCACACCCGTAAGGCCGCCGATGAGATGCGGGCACGCATAAAAAAGCATCCGAATACCCACGCCATAGAAATTTCCACCATCCACTCCCTCTGCTACAGAATCCTCAGAAAAAGGCTCGGTAAACCGATCAGGATCGTCTCGGACTATGACCATGCAGCCATCGTGAGGATCGCGGCCGAAAGAGCCTGCCTGGAAATCGAGCAGCGCCAGGCGGCCACACTCATAAGCCACGCCAAACTCGGCCTAGTCAAAAAAGAGGGCGAGATAAAAAAACTCATTCAAAAATACGAAAAGCTTAAAGGAGATAGACTCGACTACGACGATCTCCTTCTTC
>JAZFYO010000110.1:0-4793 GCA_036443615.1 Binatia bacterium
TTTACGGGCCCAAGCAGATCAATGCCCGCATCGATCAGGACGCCAATATCTCTCAGAAGCTGACTCTCTGGGGGCAGGCGGGCTCTCAGGTGATCCGTGGCAGCCTGCTCGCCATCCCGATCGAGAATTCGCTTCTCTATGTCCAGCCGCTCTACCTCTCGGCCGAAAAGGGATCGTTGCCAGAACTCAAACGGGTCATCACCGCCTTCGGAAACAGGATCGCCATGGAGGTGACTCTAAGACAATCCTTGGAGGTTCTCTTCGGTGGCGCGGTGGAAGGCGAGGAAGTTAAAACGGCGAAGGTCCGGGAGGTCTCGGGTGAAGTCGGAGACCTGGCCCGCCAGGCCCTCGAACAATACAACCGCTCTGTGGAACTGTTACGTCAGGGAAATTGGTCCGGCTTCGGGGAAGAGCTAAAACGTCTCGAAGAGCTGCTGAAGGGCATGCAGAAGCCCTGAGACGGGAAGTTCTGCAATGGGGTCAGGCAGACCTTATTGATCATTTCGATCGCCGCCCTTCTCTCAGGGCATGGCAGACTTTCCTCACAGCAAACTGCTTACAGACACCCTTCCCTACCTCTGTCCGTCTTATCTCCACTAAATTCGGAGCCTCAAGTTCTAAATCCCGCTGCTCTACCCCTTCATAAGGGCCTTTATCTGCAGATGGAGATCGACCCGATTCCCGTTGACAGACCCTCTCGCAATCGATAATTTCCCTTTTATTCCTCGGACAAAAAGGAGACTGGTCTATGGCACCCAAGACGGTGAAGGAATTTGAGGTCCATCCTTACGTCCAGTTCATGGGCGACAGGTACGGTGCCTACCGGCAGTGGATCGAGTCAGAAGGGATCCCCGTGCTCAGCGGCTCCTATGTACCGGACATCCGGAGCATGGAGCTCGGAGAATGGAAGAGGAGAGGTGGAAAGGGGGCCTACCTGAGCTTTTCCGACCAGATGGTGGCCGACGGATACGTCTGCGAAATATCACCTGGGAAGAGCCTGAAACCGCAGAGGCACCTCTACGAGGAGATCATCCTGATCGCCGAGGGGCGAGGTGCCACGACTGTCTGGTATGATGGGACTCTAAAGAGAACCTTTGAATGGGAGCGGGGAAGTCTCTTTGCCATTCCCCTCAACGCCTGGCATCAACACTTTAACGCCAGCGGAAGCGACCGAGTGAGATACTTTGCCCTCACCAGCGCTCCTGTGGTCTTCGAACTCTACCGGGACCCCGAGTTCATCTTTAACACTAACCACCTTTTTCTAGATCGCTTCGACCCCTCTCAGGAGGACTTCTTCACCCGGCCTCCACAGTACTACATGGAATACTACGGCGGCATTCTCCACAGCAACTTCGTCAGCAACATCAGAGACATCCAGCTGGTTCCCAGGGAAAAGAGGGGGAAGGGAAACAGAAATATGTACATTCACATGGCTGGAAGCACCATGCTCGCCCACGTCTCGCGGTTTCCTGTGGGAACTTATAAAAAGGCCCATCGCCATGGCCCTGGGGCCCACATCTACATGCTCGATTCGACAGGTTATTCTCTCATGTGGAAAGAGGGGGAGACCCCGCAGCGCTATGAGTGGCACGAGGGCAGTGTGTTTTCGCCTCCCGTCGGCACCTGGCACCAGCATTACAACACCGGAAAAGAGCCCTGTCGATTTGTTGCCCTTCATGCCTCCGCCGCAGTCCAGAGGGAGGAACGCGGCGTGGAACAGATTGAGTTCGAGGACGAAGACAAAGCCATGAGAGAGATGTACGAAAAGGAGTGCGCCAAAAACGGGATCAGCGTGAATATGTAATGGGAAGAATTCTATGTGCAATATCGATGATGATACCCACGGAATAGGAATCTTCTCTGCTGCTCGGACGGGTGAAGACCCGGGAAGCATTCAGACGGTAGATATCGCGGGTCTGATGACCAACACCCGAGCGCTGGCCCACTGGCCGGAATCGCGCACGAGTCACGTCGGCTTCGTCGGTTACGGAAGCACCACCACAGGTCACAAGGTGCTGATAGCCGTGGACAGGGAATATGACCCATCGGTCCCTCACGCCGTCGCCCAAGCGCTAAGGGAGAAAGGGGCGCACGTAGATGTCCTGTGCGTGGACGTTGGGGAACCCACCAAAGAGTTCGACTACCTCGATGAGGTCCGAGCGACCATGAGGCGGGAGCCGTGGGAAAAGAACCCACGGCGCTGGGAGGGGATCCCCTTCATCGAGGACTTTGCCTCAAGGCGCGGCTACGACTTGCTCATCCACGGGAAGGGCGGACCCGTTCCGAAGACCGATTACCGCTATGAGCAGATCCCCTGGTTACAATCGGAGCATCTAGCCAGCCCATCCGCAACCTACCCCCTGGACCTGCACGTCCTCATTAACCAGAAGACATGGCAGTGGATTTGGGAAAAAGGACGCGGCGGCAGGGCGCACCTGACAGATCCTGAGGGAACAGACCTCTCATGGACTTACTGGGAGGAGTACTATGACGGAAGCCGCTATGGTTTTTCGTCCTCCCCTCGGTACGGCCACCTTTTCAGTCATCCCGTGCCCCCTCTCATCGCAAAGGAAGACGCGAGCGGTGTCGTATCGGGCACCACGAGTCATTTTACCCGCGCCTTTCCGCACATTCGCGTGGAGCTCGAAGGCGGCCAGATCGTAAAGGTGAACGGAGGAGGAGGCTACGGAGACGCCTGGAGGGATCTCCTTGAAGAGGGCAAGCGCATTCATTATCCCTGCTTTCCCCGCCCGGGGCTCTTCTACCTCTGGGAGGCCGCGATTGGAACGAATCCAAAGATCCATCGTCCCAGCAACATCGAGTGGCACGGCTCGGGCGGCTTCGAATGGGAGCGGCGACGCTCCGGTGTGATCCACATGGGATTCGGCACCCTCTGGCGGGCGCCAGAAGAGAGGTGGGCAGGGGAGCGCGGTCTCCTTTACGGCCACCTGCACATCCATCTCCTTTTTCCAACACTGGTGGTAACCGCAAAAGACGGCACCGAGTACCCGGTAATCCTGAACGGCCGTCTGACGGCCATGGATGACCCCGAGGTGCGTCGGCTCGCCGCCAATTATGGCGATCCCGATGAAATCCTCAAGGAGGACTGGATCCCGCAGATACCGGGGATCACCTGCGCCGGCTCCTACGAGGAATATGCCGATGATCCTGCCAGGTGGATCTATGCAGGGAACACTACAGGGGGGAAATAACTATGATTCCACAACATGATCCATTCTATGACATCTTTTCCAAGGCGAAAAAGATCAAGGTTAAATGGCCCAATGGGGCAAGGCTGGCCGTCAGCTTTACCGGAAACCTGGAGGCCTGGACCGAGGCCCCAGATCCTAAATTGAGAAGGACCCGCCACGTCGGGGGGTCACAGCCACTCACCGCAGATGATTTAAAGTGCATGTATGATTTCAAGACCGCCAGCGAAAATGACTACGGAGGGAGAACCGGGGTCTGGAGAATCCTCAGGATCCTGGAGAAATACGGCGTCAAGGCTTCTTTCGACATCAACGCCCTGGCGGCTATCAAGTATCCGGAGGCAGTGAAAAAAATCCATGCCGACGGGCACGAGATTGTAGGACACAACTACGCCGAGGATATCCAGCTGGTCCTTCTGTCAAAGGATGAGGAGAGGGAGGAGATTCAGACCTGCGTCAAGATCTTTCAGGACCTGGTGGGCGCTCGCCCTTATGGTTGGCTCTCTTCAGGCATGAGACACACAGAGCACACCTTAGAGCTGCTCGCCCAGGAAGGCTTCTTGTGGCACGGGGATGCACTCAACGACGACACCCCCTACCCCATCGATGTGAACGGAAAAACCATTATTGAAATTCCTTACCGAAACTCTATCAGCGGTCTCAACGACACCGGAATGTTTCGCAGGGGCAAGAGCCCCCGAGATTTACTCGGCTCATTCAAGGACGAATTTGACGTCCTCTATGAAGAATCCGAGACAGAGCCCAAGATGCTCACAGTAGGAATGCACTGCCAGATGGCCTTTCCCGGAACAGGAAAATTCTACGAGGGAGCAATCCAGTACGCCAAGTCCTTCCCCGGGGTTTGGTTTGCCCGCCGCATCGATATCACCCGATGCGTCCTGGAGAACAATCGTTAATCGTCATCCGTTATTCGTCAATAGGGAAGACAGCAGCGAACGACTATATAGGCAGAGAGGCCTTGAGGGCCTCCAACAGATTCGGATACTTGAAGGCGTAGCCTGAGTCCTGCGCCTTGCCTGGCAGCACGCGCTGGCCGGTCAAAAGCATATCCGCCATTTCCCCCATAAGCACACGCAAGGCAAAAGAAGGAACCGGAGCCCATGAGGGTCGGCGCAATACTTTGCCCAGAGTTTGACAGAACTCCTTCATCGTCACCTGCCCGGGTGCCGTGGCATTGATCGGCCCCATCACTTCTGAGTTCTGGATCAGGTGAACCAAAAGTCCGATTTCATCCTCCAGTTGAATCCATGACATCCACTGTCTACCCGTCCCCAGTGGTCCACCGATAAAAAGCTTAAAGGGCGGGACCATCTTAGCCAGCGCCCCGCCTCCCTTTCCCAGAACTACCCCGGTGCGAAGCAGAATAACCCTTACGCCAAAAGCCTTGGCCCTTTTAGCCTCCTCTTCCCATACGACGCAGACTCGGGAGAGAAAGTCGCTCCCCGGACCGGTATCCTCTGTGATTGGCTCATCGCCACGCGGACCGTAATAACCAATGGCCGACGAATTAATCAGAAACTTGGGCCTCTCTTTGGCTTTGCCAATTGCTGTCACCAGATCGCG
>JAZFYO010000111.1:0-6615 GCA_036443615.1 Binatia bacterium
GAGTGCGGTTTTGTTCAGATGGGACATATACGGCTGAAGGAGCATAGCGGTTCTCCTCACGAGATTGGTCCGCTCTGGTTGCTCTATGGGGTTTACCGAGGTGAGGTTGAGATGACAACCTACCGGCGGAAAGACAGCGGCAGCACAAACAAGCCGATCCTGGAAAGGAAAGACGTCCGGCGGTTAACTCCTGGCGTGGTTAGTCTCCATTTTCATGGGGAGATCCATGCTCCCAGAACCATCCGGCCACCGTCTGTGGTCCTCCGCCTTCTTAGCCATGGGCCAGGGCTCAAACTCTGATTGCGGCGACATTCCGAGAGAGGGGATGTGGACATGCCCAAATTAAATCACATGGCGATTATGTGTAGGGAGCCCGACGGGCTGAAGGGATATTATCGCCGCTGGTTTGGCTTTGAGGAGTTGGGTTACACCGAGGGAGGGACCATCCACCTCACGGATGGCTATTTCAATATGGCCCTGATGAAGGAGCGGCCTCAAATAGCCGAGGAGGATCAGGGGTTGGGCCTTTATCACATTGGTTTTCATGTCGAAAACATAGAAGAGATCAAACAGCGCCTTCGGGAATTCGATCCCTCCATTCAATTGGAGAAAAGGCCGAGGGAGGACACGTATTCGGAGTATCGGATTAAAGAACCGGATGGGGATCCATTGATCTTTCAGAGAAGGGCTATGGGGTTGACGGAGAAAAACGGATTCCGGGAATACGCCACATTGCCACATGCGGTAAAAACTTAGACAGGAAGCTCAAACTGTACATGGAAGACTTCGGGATGAGGTAGGTAGAGACTGAGGTGGGGAGGACAGAGCGAGGAACCCTCCAGATTTTACACGACTCCCGCGGCTCCTTTAATAAATCAGCGCACTGGGAGAGGCCCTGGACCACTGAGCTTCTTAAAGAGTTCAATGACTTCAGGGTCTCGTGGAAGGCTTCTGATGACCTTCTCCTGCTGTTCCGGCAGAAGAGGCGTGGGATTTTCCCTAGTAAACCTCTTGTATTCTTTCAGAAATTCAGGATCCCTAAAGATCTTGCGCATTGCCTCCCGTAAGGTCTCAATACGCTCTTTGGGGTCACAGGTTTGACATAACGCCCCTTATCGAATACTGTCTGGCCGAAATGGGTTTCCTTGGCGAGTCGGCTCCCCCCGCTAGCTGCTTGGGGTCCCAAGAGGGGCTGGCACGCGGTCCCCGCCAGAATTCTCAGGGTCTCGATGGCCGAACCCGAAAAGGGAATTCTTATCATCTGTACTTCTAGTGCTGTGATTCCGCAAGAAATGAAATTGGGAGGTGGAAAGATGAAAAAAATGACGTTTCTGACCCTGGTATTCTGGCTGACCGCTGGCGCCTGGGTAGCTGGGCCAGATCCGATAGCGGCAGAAGAGGCCTACTTTAAAGGGAAGACGATCCGAATCATCGCAGCGATAGGGCCGGGGGGGCTGCTTGATTTTCACGCCCGAGTCACTGCCCGGCATCTACCCAAGTATATTCCTGGAAAACCGTCGATCATTGTCCAGAACATGCCTGGCGGCCGTGGCAATATCGCAGGCAACTACACCTACAACATCGCTAAACCGGACGGCCTCACTATTCTCATGCCTCTTACCGGTATGCCTCTGCAGCCGGTCTTGGGCATAGAGGGAATACGGTACGATCCGACCAAAATGTTCTGGCTGGGGAGCCTGTCAAAAAGCGAGTACGTGCTCATTATCCGCAGCGACCGACCTTATAAGACCATCCAAGACGTGCGTAAGGCCAAGGGCCCTGTTTACCTAGGCGCTCAGCCTGGCACTGGTGTTTTTACCATAACGCGGTTGATGATGAAGGTGTTAAAGCTACCCGTAGAAATTATTCGTTACACATCGGGCACGGAGATTGACCTGGCTATCCAACGGGGCGAAGTAGACGGACGAGCAACAACCATCCCGACCTTCATGACACGAAACCAAGACTGGATGCAGAGCAGGTTCGTGAATGTCTTCGTACAAGTGACGGAGGAGCGCCATCCGTCCTTTCCGGATATCCCCACTCTGGTCGAGCTGGTGCCCCAGCATAAGGCCCTGATTGATCTGGCCACTGCTCAGAATACCTGGATGGGCTCCTTGACCTTGCCGCCTCGGGTCCCTGAAGCGCAGGCCCGCCTCTTGCGTCAAGCCTTTCGGAAAATGATCGAAGACCCCCAATTTAAGAAGGAGCTCAAGGTCGCTGCTAATATGGCTCCCACCTCGGGAGAGCAGCTTGAGAAGAAGATTAATAAGGTTGCTGCCACACCTCCAAAGCGGCGGCAAGTACTCCGGCAACTGTGGGGATTGAAATAAGGGAAAAGACTGACAAGGGAGAAACCTATGACTGTCTTAATTAATATAATGAAGTCAGCAAGGAATTACTCTCAATGAAGGAGTCTATCGAGGCTCTAGAAGCGGCATTTAAGTGAGGAGGGGGTTATGAAGCACGAGAGAAAATGTCCCGTTTGGGTTATTCTGTGTGTGCTAACAGTCCTGTTGTGGATAGTGCTTCAACCACACCTTTTAGCCTCGAGCGGATCCATTATTTATTGACAAGCTTGAGACAAAGTGATGAATTGCTTCCACGGGAGTGAGAGATGCTGCTAATCAGTGACACCGAGGTTAGGCAGGTTCTTCGCGTGAGCGACTGCATTGATGTGATGGAGCGTGCTTTTGCAGAGGAAGCCAGGGGGGTCGCCGTTAATCGCCCCCGGGTTCGCTACAAGGTTCCACCAGACTTGGAACAGGCAGGGTATATGGCCAATATTATCGCCGGGGCAGTGCCCAGCTCAGGCGTGGCTGCCCTGCGATATGACTCGACAATTGTTCTCGAGCGGACTGTCTCCGGGACAAAAAGGTTGGAATGGCCTTCTCCGAAAAGGAGGAGCTGGGGATTTGTCCTCCTATTTAGCCTGGAGACCGGCGAGCCCCTAGCGCTAATCCATGACTTTAGTTTGTCTGCCATAAGGGTTGGGGCGACCACCGGTGTTGCCATGCGCGCCTTTGCGAAAAAACAAGCCAAAATTCTAGGGCTCTTTGGCTCAGGTAATGAGGCTCAGCGGAATCTGGAAGCTATCTGCTGTGTTCGGAAAATCGAAGAGGTGAGGGTATACAGCCCCTCACCCGAACACCGCAATCAATTCGCCCGTGAGATGGCTAAATCTCTCGGAGTGAAAATCGAGCCCGAGGAAGATCCGCATGCGGTCTTCGAAGGGGCTGATATTGTGATGTGCGCCACGAATTCCAGTGAGCCGGTTTTCGATGGCAATTGGCTGGAGCCGGGACAGGTGGTTACTACCATCGTCAATACTGATGGCGTGCATCGCCGCACCGAGGCCGATGCCACGACTATGATTAAGAGTGATTTGATTGTGCTCAACAACAAAGAGACAGCCATTCAGAATCAGCAAAGGGAACTCCTCGACCTTGTTGAAGGAGGCAAAGTGGGGTGGGACAAGGTATGTGAGCTCGGGGAGGTCCTTATTGGGAAACATCCCGGTAGAGTTAGTGACGAACAAATCATCTACTACAAGAGCAATACCGGAGTCGGCATCCAGTTTGCGGCTGCTGGGGCCTTCGTCTATGAGGCCTGCAAGAAGCGAGGGCTTGGTCGGGACCTGCCTGCTGAATGGTTTGGGGCGGATCTGAGCGAATGGTATGACAAAGGGTACTATCCGTCCCCATAAAGGCTTCTGGAACCGATAACTTTAACCCCGATCAGCGCCTTGACGCGGTCGTAGTTGCCGATCGCCAAAGATAAGTTTAACTTGGGCATCTCTTTACAGTCCCTCCTCAAAACCCATCGGCTGAGACCGCGTTCTCGGAGTCGTTCCCCGCTTGAACAAGAGCTAGTGCCCCCAACTTTGAGCGGGATCCAGCCTGCCTTTTTTTTGGTCTTTAATTGGTCACGTCCTGGAGGAACCAATCCAAAGGCATTTCCCTTCCTAGTCCTCTTGCCTTTGCCTCTTCGTAAACCTTAAGCGCAACGGCTGCAAACTGTACTCCGGTTCCCTCGTTGCACGTGGCAGTTATCTGCTCTTCAGAGTCCCTTCCAGTTACTCTTCCCAACAGCAGGTCCGGCAGCGTGTCTATCTTTTTGCTCCCTATCAGCGTCCGGCGCTGCTCCATGAGTTCACCTGTCGTGCCACCAGCAAAGCGCCAGTCGGGCGGCGCCGTCCAGCGAGTTTCTGATGGGCTTCCTTGAACACCGGGAGGACTCTCATAGACCACATACTTGTCTAGCCTTCTCCATCCGGTCTCATCCATCTCAACTCCACTGGGTTTGGTTATAATCAGGTGCATTCCTTTCTCTAACCATTCCCCCAGCAAGGCCGGCTCTGCCGCATTGGTACAGACCGCAACAATGTCGGATCCTTGCACGGCGGCCCGGGGCTCATCCGTGGCGACAGTCTCAATCTCTAGCGCTTCCTGCACCTGTTGAGCAAACCGCTTGCGGTGCTCTGGGTTAGGGCTGTAAACTCTGATTTTTTGGATGTTTCGGACCATTGAGAGAAAGAAAGCATGGGTCCAGGCCATACCTCCTGAGCCCAAAATGGCCAAAACCCTGCTGTCCTGTCGGGCCATGTGGCGAGTCGCCAGGGTGACTGTGGCCGCCACCCGCATGTGTTGGATATGACCATCATGGAGCATGGCCAAGAGGGTCCCATCTTTAGCGCTGAACAGTAGGATAAGGCCAAAAAAACGTCCCGGGAATCCGCATTGCCAATCAACCCTGGCCTTCCCGAACGGTGAGTAGTGGGAGACCATGTCTGACTTGATCCTGATGGCGGCCACTTCCAAACCTCGGATTCCTCCCTCCATTGAGCAGTAGCGATACCAGGTATTAGGGTCGGGCGTTGGGACAAGGATGTTGGCCTTTGTTCGGTTTACCGCTGATCCCATTCCTTCTTCTTTATAGGCTTTCTCCAATATGGCTAAGCAGGTTTCAGGTTCCAGTACCTCCTCAGCAACATGACGATCAATCAGCAAAACCTTCCTCTGCTTTAACTCCCTTGCGTCCTCCGGCCTGAGGGGAGGGTAAACGTTTGGGTAATCGTGGCGACGCATCGGAACCTCCTGACAACGAATTTATTATTTCACTCGTGGACGTTAATAAACAAAGCACTTTCATTTAAGCGGAATAAGCCAAAACGATTACTCTGGAAGATTACTTCTGTCAAGTGCCACCAGTGCAACCTTTTTCATTATTGACACAAGACATGATTGACACAAGATGGGTTAAATCATATAGCTCTCAAATGGAGGATTAGTGTCCCAACAGAGAGCCCCTTGGCAGAATCGCTTTACCACCATAGAGGATTGGCGTCCTGCCTACCAAGTTTATAAGCAGGGCAGAGCGAAAGGTCTGGGTCGGGAGCTGCCACAAGATTGATTTCTCGAAGAGATCAGAAAACTAAGACCAAGTGAGCTGTGGAGTAGAGTTAAAATGAACCCCGATCCGACAAAAAAAAGCGATCATATGTGATCCTGGGCCAGATGTTTCAATTATCGCTGACATTTTGGTCGCAGGCGGGCAATTACACTAAAGGTGAGTTATCGATTTATGGAACAAACAGCTCTGAACCGTTATTTGATGCTTGTCCCGTACGATCTCAGCTCGACCGAGGAGTAATGAGCTTGGCCCATAGCGCATCGTACGGGACTTGCTAGCGATGATTTCTTGGACCGATTAATGTCGGATCGGGGTGAAGAATAGGCGAAGGAGAGGATATGCTTTTTATTAACAACGAAGAGGTCGAAAAGGTACTCACCATGAAGGATACCCTTGAGGTCCTTGAAGAGGGACACAAGGAGCTCGGAAAGGGGGAACTCGTGGGGCGGCCACGGGTGGATATTTACACAGAATCCAACTCAGAGGAAAGGTTCCATCGGTGGGGAACCATGGAAGGGTCCAGTAAGAGGCTACAGCGATTCGCTATCCGAATGAAATCAGACGTGGTCAGTTGGCCGGTGAGGTATGGGACTAAGGTTGAAGATAAATACAGCCTTCGACCGGGGCTTTTCTGCGGGCTGGTCTTTCTTTTTAGCACGGATAACGGCGAGCCCCTTGCCATCATCAACGACGGAAACCTGCAACATATGAGGGTAGGGGCACTCTATGGATTGGGGGCCAAGTATCTTGCCAAAAAGGACGCATCGGTTGTGGGTATGATCGGATCCGGGGGTATGGCCAGGAGTCATCTCAGGGCTTTCGCGGCGGTGAGGAAGATTAGGAAAGTAAAGGTTTACAGCCCCAATGAGGAACACAGAGAATTGTATGCAAAAGAGATGGAACAAGAATTGAGTCTGGAGGTGGTCCCTTGCCGGAGTCCGGAGGAGGCGGCAAAGGGCGTAGATATACTCTCCACTTGCACTAACGCTAGGGAGCCTACGGTGTTTGCGCGGATGCTCGAGCCCGGAATGCATCTGACGCAGGTATCCAATGAATTTGCTGCTGATGTCTATTCTAAAATTGATGTTTGTTTGGGAGCAGGCATCATGAGTCAGGTTGTGGGAGGGGTGCCAGTAGACGACTCAGAGGGCTTTCCAACATATCTGGCAGGAAATTCGGAGACCCTGAACAAAGCCCGGGGGT
>JAZFYO010000112.1:0-5676 GCA_036443615.1 Binatia bacterium
CCTCCGTCGATGAGGTTGCCGGTTTTCGGCTCCAGTGCTATCTGACCGGATGTGAAGAGAAAGCCGTTGACCTTGATTCCTTGTTCGTAGGGACCGATCGCCTTAGGCGCCGCGTCAGTGCTCACCGCTACTCTGTTCATGCTTGTCCTCCTCTGCTTATTTTCCAAGGATCATTAGATTCATACCGATAAAATGTTCAACAGAACGACTTCAACAGAGTTTTTCGCGCCAAGACGCCAAGACCGCAAAGATCTTATTTTCGCTTTCTACCTTGGCGCCCTTTGCGCCTTTGCGCGAGATGGCTCTTATCCGATTCCTGATTCTCATCGCGCCAAGACGCCAAGATCGCAAAGATCTTATTTTCGCTTTCTATCTTGGTGTCCTTTGCGCCTTTGCGAGAGTCATTATTTATCCGATTCCCTAAACCCAATTTCAACGGAAAATTCCAAATATGTTTGCTTAGATCCTATAATAGCCCTCTTCTCGTGGGCAAGCACATGTACCAGAGGGGTCCTGCAGACTGCAACCGGAGTAGCCCAGCGCGGGCTTGAACGGCCAGATAAAGAGGTCTATACGATTGTCGGAAGGTTTTGTGAATATGGTCTCTCTAATATCATTCTTCGGCGGAGAGTTTCCGTGAGGCTTTAGTGGTTAGCCCAGGTAAAAAGGTCTGTATTCCCGGGCCCATCCATAGGCCCTGGATCGAGGAGGAGCTTAGGGCAGCCGGGTGTGAAATCTTGCTGGGCCAACCGATCGATGAGTTTCCCAAGTACCGCTACCAAGAGTCGGAGTTGATCGATCTTGTAGCCGATTCGGATATCCTGTTGGTTACTTCGCGGGATCAGGTACCACGGTCCATCATGGAGGCATGCACGAATCTCCGCGGTGTGGTTAAGGGATCCATCGGTGTTGAGAAAATCGACATTAAGGCCGCTACGGACTTGGGGATTCTAGTCTGTAACAGTCCCGCTCCGGAGAATTTCATTGGATTGGCTGAGGCGGTTGTGGGTCTTATGGTGATTTTAATGAAGCGCCTTAGACTCAACGAGCAGGTCCTTCAAGAAGGGGGTTGGAGGAAAGAGAAAAACGTCGGGGAACTTATTCTGGGAAAGACAATCGGTATAATCGGGTTAGGTCGTGTGGGAAGGGAAGTGGCCAAGCGGCTGGAGGCCTGGGGGGTTCGGCTTATTGCTTACGATCCCTATGTGATGCAGGAGCAGGTTAAAGAAATGGCGGTAGAGCTGGTCTCTCTGGAAGAGGTGCTCCGGGAATCTGATATTGTATCCATCCATGTGGTGTTGACGTCAGAGACGACTCATATGATAGGTCGCAAGGAGCTCCGGATGATGAAGCCCAGCGCCTATCTGGTCAACACCGCCAGGGGTGAGGTTATCCCGCAGGATGATCTGGCCGCTGCACTCAGGGAGAGGGTGATAGCGGGGGCTGCGTTGGATGTCTTCGAAGAGGAGCCTCTGCCCAAGGAGAGCCCCCTCCGAACGATCGATCCCACTCGGTTGATCATGACCCCCCATATCATCGGCAATAATTTCCCCTCACGTATGTCAGGACAGCGCATGGCATTGGAGAGCATACTATCCCTGTTGTGCGGAGAGACTCCGTCGACCGTCCTCAATCGTGAAGCGATACCGCGCTGGCAGGAAAGGTTTGGCCGCCCGCTCGGATGAATCATGGTGCCCCGTGTCACTGTTGACGGCTCATAGGATTTTAATATCGACTGCCATCGTCTTCTTTTTTGGCTTTGCCCTATGGGAGCTTCGCAACTACTCCAACACGGGCGACTTTTGGGCCCCCATCCGTGCCCTTCTCTATCTCGTGGTCTCAGTGGGATTCTGGCTCTATCTCAGATCCTTGAAAAACTGGCTCAAGTAGCGTTCATCCCATGCCTCGAGCTATAGACCCTGAGCCCTTTTTTATTCCAGTAAGCGATGAGGAGATGCGCCGCGAGCGCCAGAAGGCCAAGGAGCTGCGCTCAAGCCAGTGGTGGAAGAGGAAAAGGTCCAAGGGGATCTGCCATTACTGCGAGGGTAGGTTCCCCCCACGGCTGCTAACTATGGATCATCTGGTGCCGATTGTCAGAGGCGGAAAGACCACCAAGGGAAATCTGGTGCCGAGCTGCAAAAAGTGCAACAGCGAGAAAAAATACCGCCTCCCCTTCGAGTGGGAGTCGAGTTAGAGGAAGTTGGAGGTGAGGTGCCGGGGGTGATGGAAGATGGCGATCAGGATATGGGTCACCGTAAAGCCGCGGGCTAAGACGGAAGAGGTTAGAAAAACCGACGAGTGCCAGTACCTGGCCTCGGTGCATGCCCCGCCACAGAAGGGTAAGGCGAACGAGGCCCTGATAGAGCTACTGGCAAACTACTTTTCAGTCCCCAAATCGTCAGTGCGAATAATCCGGGGACAAACAGGTAGAAGAAAGCTGATTGAGGTTGGTTGAGGCTTGTTTTTCCGTCTTGTGGTTCTTACGACTTCAAACGTGCTGGAAGGATCAAAACATGTCTCTTACGGCGCCAGCCTCTCGAGCATCCCGAGCAACCCTCGAGTGAGTTCCGCCATGCGGGTATAGTCTAATTTCTCAGGTGTGTCTGTCCCGCGGTGGTAGTGCGGGTTACGGTAAAAGGCGGTGTCTGTCATCATCAGGGCAGGATACCCCGCCTTCCAGAACGACCGGTGATCGGACCAGTCCACCCCGGGGACGAACCGGAAGGTAGCAACCGATTCTATGGGAAGACGCATGCTCTGTTTCAAGGCAGCCTCTACCTTGTTTTTCCACCTCCAGGACCAGAAATCGCTTACCAGCGAAATGAAGTTGCCCCGGCTGGGGTAGAAGAGACTGAACCCGGTGGGATAGGACTGGGAGCCCTCTAGGTCTGAATAATAGCCGAGCATCTCAAACGAGATCATGCCCACAATGCGGTCCCCACGCGATTTGGCCCGTCGGGCATAGACGTGACTTCCCATCAGGCCGGTCCGGAATGAGGGCATCTCCTCGGTGCTGAAGGCGATAAACCGAACGGTTTTTCCGAATTCCCGATCGATTGAAAGTCTAGCCAGCTCAAGAAGCACAGAGACGCCGCTTGCGTTGTCATCCGCGCCGGGCGTCCCTGGATTGGTGTCGTAGTGGGCACCCAGAATGATCTGCTCTTCCTGTTTGTCCCGACCGGGTCGAGAGACGATCAGGTTTCTGTAGACCCGGCCTCCGACCGTGTAGCTCTGTGACTCAACGGAGTAGCGGCTTGCCTCAAACTGGCCCTCGATGTAGGCGGCAGCCCGCTCGAGGTTGGCATAGTTGGAGGGATTTCGCTCCCCGATCTCGCCTGCCAGCACCTGGACATGCCTCCGGAGCCGCTTAACCAGCTCGTTTTCCGTCGCTCCTGCCTGTGCGGTAAGGGTCATCACCAGAAAAAGGAGAGCTGTGCTCAAGCAGGGAGGTTTCAAGCCACAAAATCTCAGAAAGGCGGCCCTTCAACAGGAGGAATCGGTTTAGTGCAGGGTCGGCTTGGAGTCATCGTCCTTATTAGCGGTTATAATACGCAGGCGGCGTTTGCGGCGAGCCAGACTATATTGATCTAGATAAATTCTGGCCCATACCCAAGGATTTCCCCAACGGAGATATATGTAGCCAAAGACCATCCCACCTAAGTGAGCAAGGTGGGCAATCCCGGAATGGATTGTCGTAATCGATGAATAGAGAGAGATGAGTCCGATGATGATTACAAAGTGCTTCATTTTGAGAGGGAAGAAAAAGTAGAAATAGACGGTCCGGTTAGGATAGATGAGTCCGTAGGCAAGAAGGATTCCATAAATCCCTGCTGAGGCCCCGATGCTTGGCGCTATTTGACCAGGCAGAAAGACTGTGTTCAAGATGGCCCCGCCTACGACGGAGACGAAATAATATCTGAGGAAAAAATGGGTCCCCCATCTCCGTTCCAGGTCACAGCCAAACATCCAGAGGGCGAGCATGTTGAATAGAAGATGGAATATCCCCCCATGTAGAAACTGGTACGTGAAGAGCTGCCAGATGTAGAGTTTCCCCCAAACCAGGAAAGGCAAGAGGCCAAAAATAAACACGATCTGGGGTTGAAAGTGCTGAAAGAGGAAGACGCAAACGTTAGTTATTAGCAACCCTTTAACCGCCGGGGTGATAGAGCCTCCCCCGATCATCATGCGTTGAGTCTGATAATACATCGGTCTTATTGATTCAATGGAAACCCCGCCTCTTGAGGCGGGTACAAAGCCGATGGGGTTTCCCCCGTGGAGTCGCGGTCCATTACTCCACAGGGGGGAGAAGCGGTAGCTCTCCCCTTTGGTCGAACACGGGGATTCAAACCCCGTGTTCGATATAACTTGATTATGCCTGAGTTCGCTATACCTTTCTATCATATTTTCCACAAGCTCTGGAGGCATCGGCCGTCTGGTGTCGACTGTCGTAGCGATACGACTAGATCAGAATCACCTCCCTAATTTGCCTCCCCGTTTCGCCTTTGTTAACATCTCCTCCGCTGTGCCAGCGAACCACCTTCTTCTGCAATTTGGGTCGCTTAGATCGGTATCACCGACCCTTCGAGAAAAATTGCCGGGGGACAGGCTCTTTCTGGCTTGAAGGAGTGAGCGGGCGGACATGGACCTCATTCAAAGACTCGGGCTTTCGGTTCTGCGCTATCCTGATCGCGAGTTCCTGGTGGACGGGGCACTGCGGCTGACGTTCGGCGAGTGGGACCGCGCGGTCAACCGGGCGGCACGGGCCTATCGGGAGCTGGGCGTCGGTCGCCAGGATCACGTGGTTCTGGCCCTGCGTAACCGTGAGGAATTGATCACTTCCTGGTACGGCCTCATGAAACTGGGAGCCGTCGCCACACCCATCAACTACCGGTTCAGTCCTGGGGAGATTGCCTACTGCGTTAAGGACGCCGGGGCCAAGGTCTTCGTCTTCGAGGATTTTTCTCGCGAATCGGGAACGAGGGCGGCTGGAGATTTTCCCAAGGGATGTCGCAGTATCTTCTGTGACGCGGATCCCCCTGGAGGGTGCGAGGCATTTTCCGCGCTTGTGGAAGCCCAGACGGACTCTGCCCCAAAGGAGTCGATCGCCGAAGACCTCGTCTGCCTCATGCTTTACACCTCCGGCACGACCGGGCGACCCAAGGGCGTTCCCCGTATCCACCGGGCCCAGGACGCAAGCGCCCTGGCCCAGGCCGTCCAATGCGGCTATCAGCTGGGGGAGCGGACCCTGGGGGTCATGCCGCTCTACCACGTTATGGGTATCGTTTCTCTGATGACGATGGTGATGCTGAACGGTGGCTTTATCGTGATGCGCGGCTTCGATGCCGAGGCAGTGGTGGAGCTTGTGGCTCGGGAGAAAATTTCTTCGCTATACCTTATCCCTACTCTCTTTCATGAGCTGGTGCACACCCGAAACCTTAAAGACCATGACCTCTCCTGCGTGCGCCGCCTGGCCTTTGCGGGGGCGCCGATGACTCGCACGCTGGTCGAGAACGTCGTCGGCCGGTTTCACCCCGAGATTTTCACCAACCACTATGGCAGCACGGAGATCTACACCTTCTCCATCAATCAGAATCTGCAGGAGAAGCCCTCCTCTGCGGGCCGGCCGGGCATGAACTCGGACCTTCGAATCGTGAAGGCCGATCCGGAAAGGCGCGT
>JAZFYO010000113.1:0-3174 GCA_036443615.1 Binatia bacterium
GGCCAAGGTCGCCCTGGCCAATGCAAAAGCGCTCGGCATGAGACTCAATAATCCAGAGGCTGGAACAGGGGGCAGCGGTGCTTCCACGGACTCGGGTAACGTGAGCCAGGTCATCCCAACCTTTACGTTGTCGTTCGCGGTGAGCCAGAAACCTGTGGCCATGCACTCAAGGGCGTTAACCGAGGCGGCTCAGTCTGAGTGTGCCCTCAACGTGGCCATCGACGTGGCCAAGGCCCTAGCGCTGACCGCCGGCGACCTCTTGGACGAGGTGCAGCTGATAGAAGCGGCCCGGAAGGAGTTCGAGGAACGTGGTCGCCACTTGAAAAAAATGGCATAGAAACGGTTGGAGGAGATCATGCCCGGTAAAACCCTAAAGATTGATAACGCCAGCTTTATCCTGACACTGGATGGCCAACGCAGAATCATCAAGGAAGGCTCCATTGTCATTGAAGGTCAAAAGATCACGCAGGTGGGAAAGGCCAAGGATCTGACAAAAGCCCAGGCGGACCGCGTCATCGACGCTCGGAACATGTTGGTCACGCCGGGATTCTTCAACGGCCACATGCACATCAGCTATGCCCATGCAGTGCGCGGTATCTTTCCCGACGACGTGAAAGACCGCCTCTTAGCCGTCTTTCACCTCCAATCCGTCATGACCGAAGAAGAGGAGTACTACACCTCACTCCTGGCTATCGTCGAGTTACTGAAAAACGGGACGACGTGCTTTCTGGACCCTGGCAGCACGAAGTTTCCGGATGCCTGTATGCAGGCCTATGAGGATTCCGGCTGCCGGATCATTCTCGGGGAGGGCCTGACGGATATCAAGGAAGCGAGAGCGCTCCCCGTTTACCCTACAGAGGTGGCGATCTCCCGCACTGAGGCGACCATCAAGAAATATGATGGCCGCCTCAACGGCAGGGTCCGGGCCTGGGCCATGCCCTTCTCTGCCTTCAACTGCACACCCGAGCTCCTCAAGGCCTCGAAGAAGCTCGCGGACGAGTACGGTGTGGGGATGACGCTGCACCACACCAGCAATCCGAAGACCCGCCAGACCTACCTGGAGAAATACGGGAAGCTCCCGACCGAATATCTCGAGGAGATCGGCATACTCGGACCAAACATGCTGCTGGCCCATGCGTTGGGACTGGACGACAGAGAAGTCGACTGTATCGCCCGAACCGGAACCGGGGTGGTCATGTGCCCCTCGACCTCCCTCAAATCCGGAGCCGGAACCAGAGAGAACGGGAAGATGCCCGAGTTCCTCTCCAAGGGAGTCCATGTGGTCCTGGGAAGCGACTCCGTTAACAGCTCCAACCACCTGGACATCGTCCGCTCCATGTATCTGGCGGTATGCATGTACAAGGACGCGAGGCGAGACACCTCCCTCATCTTCGCGGATCAGGCCCTGGAGATGGGAACCATTCTGGGGGCGAAGGCCTTCGGCCTGGGAGATGAGCTGGGTTCCATAGAAGTGGGGAAAAAGGCTGACCTGATCCTCTTCGATACCAAGAGGCCGGAGTGGGCGTCCCTCATCAATCCCATCACCAACCTAGTTTACAGCGCTGACGGTCGGAGCATTCACACGGTCATTGTGGACGGAAGGATCGTGGTCGAGGGCTACAAGCAGAGCTTTGTGGACGAAGGACCGCTGATGGAGAAGGTCCAGGAAATCGGCGAGTCGCTTCTGGCCCGGGAAGGCGTCTCCTATCCCCAAAGGTGGCCCATCGTCTGAGGTCAGACCCTGGGAAGCACCTCCTCCATACAGCGCTTGAGCTGCCCCATCTGATCCCAGCTCGTCAGGCGCAGCGTGATCATCTTGATCCCAACGCCCACATACTGGCACAGCCGGGCTGCACATTCCTCGGGTGAACCGTAGGGCAGCCAGCTCTCCACCAGCTCCGGTTTGTAGTTGGTCATGTAACAGTACCGAGAAGCCAGAATGTGGAGTTACAAACACGGAGACCTACTACCATGTCAAGCTAATACATTGTTGGGAGCTGAGTTGACACGTTGTCTGGCCACTTGATATACGTAGGTCGCCCGATGGAAAGTTGACCATTCGAAAGGGGGCTAATGTAATGGCAGATAGACAGCTGTCAAACCTTGAGGCCAAGGCACAGGAGGGAAAGGAGAGCTGGAAGAATTCCCGCATCGTGATAAAAGGCGATGAATTGGTTTTTAGGACCAGTCCAAGTGGCATCGTGGCTATACACGTCAACGCCAACAACGGTTTTGCCAACCGCCAGATTGGAGGTTTCATTCGGGAAATTCCCCCGGGGTGGAAGAGCGGCAAACACCGTCATAATATGGAAGCCATCATCCACATCCTTGAGGGGAGAGGATATACTGTCATTGACGGTGCCAAGTACGAATGGAAGGCAGGAGACACGGTCTCGGTGCCACCCATGTCCGAGCATCAACACTTTAACCCTGACCCGAACCACCGGGCACGGTTCTTTGCGGTCCACACAGCGGAACTGATGGGTAACGTCAGGGCGTTCGAATTTATCCCAACGGGAGATGCGGGGAAAATCGAATGATAGGCAGTACATGAATAGGCATGCTCCCAGTCGGGCCTCAACTGGTTATTCAGGCAGCGATCAAACTCCTTCCAGGACGACTCATACTATCCCGGATCCCTGCCAAGGCAAGGGAGCTGCGAACCGAAGCCCATGGTATTGATGTTAACTAAAAGTCCAGCACATCAGCTGGGACTCAGTGGTCCAGATGTCAGTCAAATTGCTTTGCGATGGCTAAACCAAATGAAGGAGGGAAGAAATTGAAAACAACATTTAGAGGGCTCGTCATTATTACGTTTCTGCTTGCCGGCATCCTATTCTCAACCGCAGGAGCACAGGCTGTAACGTTTCAGGATTTGCTTGCGGCTGCCAAAGAGGAGGCTGCCCGAGGGGATGCTTTTCTCGTCTATGCCTCAAATCCCAAAACGGCGAAGACGCGTCAAGCTCTCTTCGACGCCTTCAAGAAAAAATACAATCTTGCAAATTTCAAATTTGAATGGCTGTCGTTGTTCCCGAGCAGGGCCACTACCCGCATTATCGCTGAAGCCAAGGCCGGGAAAAGAGGCCCTTCCGTTTTCATGAGTGCGACCTCGACCTCATTGACACTCAACCGACGGGGCCTGTTCGAACCTTTCGACTGGGTAGGTACTTTCGC
>JAZFYO010000114.1:0-2555 GCA_036443615.1 Binatia bacterium
TCCGCGAAACTTGTTGAGATCCCATCGTGGGACTTTGACAACAACGTAATCCAACGAGGGCTCGAAGCAGGCCTGCGTTACGGTAGTAACTGGATTCTGCAAATCGAGGAGGCTGTGGCCCAAGCCCAATTTGGCTGCGATATACGCCAAAGGATAGCCGGTGGCCTTCGAGGCAAGGGCTGAGCTTCGGGAGAGACGGGCGTTCACTTCAATGACACGATAGTCCCCTGAATTTGGATCAAGGGCAAATTGAATATTGCATTCCCCAATAATCCCAAGATGGCGAACAACCTGGATCGCAATTTGGCGTAGGAGGTGATATTCGGGGTTCGTGAGCGTCTGGCTCGGGGCCACGACAATACTTTCTCCAGTGTGAATCCCCATGGGGTCGAGGTTTTCCATGTTGCACACGGTCACACAATTATCAAAGCGGTCCCTGACCACTTCGTATTCGACTTCCTTCCATCCATCGAGGACTTCCTCGATCAGGACCTGGGGGCTGTGCGCAAATGCCTTGCTGGCCTGGTCGCGTACTTCTTTCTCATTTATACAAATACTGGAACCAAGTCCGCCGAGCGCAAAGGCAATCCGCAACATTACTGGGTACCCAAGTTCTGTTGCTACCCGAACTGCCTCGTTCAGGGAAGTCACGGCTGAACTTCGGGGGACCTTGATGTCGATTTCACTAAGTTTCTTCACAAAGAGATCACGGTCCTCGGTCTCTCGGATGGCCTGGACGGGGGTCCCTAGGACTTCCACGCCGTACTGATCGAGAACTCCTTTCTCTTCTAACTGCAGGCCACAATTCAGTGCAGTCTGCCCGCCAAAACTGAGAAAAATGCCATCCGGCCTTTCCTTTTGGATGATCTTTTCCACAAAATAGGCATTGACCGGCAGAAAATAGACCTGGTCGGCCAAGTGATCGGAGGTCTGTATTGTTGCAATATTCGGATTGACTAAGACCGTATAAACACCTTCATCCTTCAATGCTTTAATCGCCTGGCTGCCTGAATAGTCAAACTCCCCTGCCTCACCGATCTTCAATGCGGAACTGCCAAGCAACATGACTTTATGAGGCTTGCGAGCCGTCATATCATCCTCAAAAAATCATCGAAAAGATGACCTGTGTCTACTGGGCCTGGTGCTGCTTCGGGATGAAATTGCACACCTCTAAACGGTAGAGATCGGTGTTGAATGCCTTCGTTGGTCCCATCGTTTCCATTGGTGAACCATGGTTCCCAACCTGGCGGGAGCGCCTCGCCGGCCACAGCGTAGCCATGGTTCTGCGAAGTCATATAGCACCGATGGGTCCCCACCTCGCTACAGGGTTGGTTTTGACTGCGATGTCCGAATTTGAGTTTATACGTCTTGGCACCAGCCGCTAGTGCGAGGATCTGATGGCCGAGGCAAATGCCGAAAATGGGGTAATTTCGCTCCATGGCTTTTCGGACATGGGCGACGGTTTCTGGACACATCGTAGGGTCTCCTGGGCCGTTGGAGATAACGACAGCATCAAAATCTTCATCAAGAAAGTCATAATCCCACGGGACTCGGATGACCGTGAGGCCCCTGGCCAGCAGGCTGCGGATAATGCCATTCTTACAACCGCAGTCTATGAGCACCACTCTCGTCTTGCCGCCCTCATAGCGGACAGGCGTCTTCACGCTCACCATGGATACGAGGTTCTCGGTATTCGGATCGCGGAATTCAGGGTTTTTGTCTGATTCATCTGAAATAAGAATCTTTCCCAGCATCGCCCCTTTTTCTCTTAACCGTTTGGTGAGCATCCTGGTATCCACACCCTCGATCGCCGGCACCTCATGTTCTTTGAGCCAGTCGGCAAGGCTCTTGATCGCATTCCAGTGGTTATACCGAGAGGAATAATTGGAGACAATCAAGCCTGAAACGTGAATCCTCTCGGACTCGAATGCCGTGGGCAGGCCATTTACCGAATCACTTGGGGGCACGCCGTAATTCCCTATCAGGGGATAGGTCAAGACCAATATCTGTCCCTTGTATGAGGGATCCGTCAACGACTCCGGATATCCGACCATGCCGGTGTTGAACACTACTTCGCCGGAGACCGCCTTGAGGCACCCAAATGAAAAACCCTGGAATACCGAATTATCTTCAAGGACCAGAGAGCTCTTTCTTCGGTCAGTGCGCATTAACCTTCCTTTCTGGTCCTCTCATTGTCCCCCACACCCCTCTCTTTTCCGAAGGGAAGTCTAAAGCGCTCAAAAACCTCGGGGTCTCAGAGGCCCGGGACAAAGGAGAGGGGATCTTCTGTTAGCGATCTTTCAAACTGTGGGGGCACGAAGGAAGGAAAGGGGTCATCTAAAACAACGTATAGATGAATGGGGCCAGGGCTGAACCCTGAGTTGCCACGATCAGCAGACCCATGAGCCCCAGCAAGATCACGATGGGGGCCAGCCACCATTTCTTGCGCACCTTGAGGAACAGCCAGAATTCGCGCACCAGTTCAGTCATAGCCTCTCCTCCAAACTGTGAACGATTTAGAATCGCCGCTCCACGTGGATCATGTTTGCGACTGT
>JAZFYO010000115.1:0-3552 GCA_036443615.1 Binatia bacterium
CTATCAATGCATTTCTTGGCATCTTCGATGGAACCCAAAGTCGAGAAATTGTATCCGCCGGCCCCCGACCAGGATGCGCTGGTGGCGCTCGACGTCGGATACCAAATCGGAGGGTATGGCTGTTGCAGCGGCCTCAATTCCATCGGCACATTGCGATATTTAAAATGCGGACCCTCGTGATCCAGGACCTCGTGCGTCAGACCATAAATCACCGCATCGAAGGCATCAAGAAATACCTCGCGTGAAGTGTTCGGGTCCACATTATGGAAATTCAGTTCGAAGGGCGGCACGCCGCGCCCCACTCCGACATACAGACGGCCGCTGGAGAGATGGTCTAGAATGGCAATCTCCTCGATCAACCGGAGGGGCGAGTAAAGAGGCAGCAGATACACCAAAGGCCCAAGGCGAATGCGCTTCGTGGCGTTTGCCACCGCGCCCAGGAAAACTCCCGGCACCGGGACCAAGTTGAGCGGTGTGGCGTGGTGCTCGGCCACATGGTAGCAGTGAAAGCCTGCCTCTTCCGCCGTAACGACGTACTCGAGTCGCTTTTCAAACAGCTCCGCAAGGGGCAACTCCGAGCGGTCCACATGATCAAAGATACCAAATTTCATGACAGTGCCTTCATTTTTAAGAAAGTCCGAGATCTTATCATTTCTCGGCTCTTATAGCTCGTACAGTCGGATGAAATTCGGGGTAAGCGCAACCGCCACTGCAGCGAGTCCCACCAGCGGCATGGTAACCCCCGGCGCGATGAACAAAAGCCCGCCGGCAAAGACGACCAACTGCTGGAGCAGATTAAGATTATTGAAAAGGTAGCCGCGGATGCTCCCGGCAAGTAGTATTGAACCGACCGTTGCTGTTAAAGGCGGATCAGCGTTTGGCTGAGCCTACACCCTATTCCTTCAGTCCCTCTAAAAGTGCTATCCGTACAAGTCCAACGGCGTTGAGACTTATCCTCGTCCGATCCGGACGACCGCGGCCTGCCATGTTGTAGGTGCGTTTTTTGAATATCTTCCCGTCAGTAATGGAAATAAAAGTTTGGCCCCTGGCAAGGTTCTCTGCCTTGTCTTCGGGGTCTGGCACCGCGTGCACCGCCAATCCGTAGTCGCTTTGGGCTTGTGCTCGGACAGCCCAGGCTAGCTCGTCGGTCAGCGTCACCGGTTCTTTCAACAAGTCATCCACACGGTCCGGCCGGCGGGAGAAGGCCAGGAGTCTTCGGATGGAAACAGGACTAGTACTGATAATTCCTTCTACAAACCGCTCCGAGCCAGCCTGTTGTAGACGCTCACTCACCAGACCTCCTGTCAGATCTTCATAAACGGCAATAGTCTTACCTTTGTCCTGCAGCAGCTTTCTGACGGTGTCTTCCATGGTTTCTTCGTCCGTTGCAAACACATGACGCCCTAGCAGCCTGCGGACCTCTGCGTCCACAGGCTCGATGAGTTTCATTGCCTCATCGAAATTAGCCGCCTTGGCGGCAATGCGTACATCGACCTGGCCCGGATGGGCCAGCACGCCGACGGTAGGATTCCTGGAGTTGGCGATCAACGGACCGATCCGGTCGTCAACGCTGCTCTCTCCCATATCCGCCACTTTCAAGACCCTATAGGTAATTATCTCTGAGAGGTTGAACTTCGCCTGTACGTAAGGCATCACCTGGTTGTCAAATAGCCACTTCAACTCAAAAGGAACTCCGGGAAGTGCAAAGATGACCCCACGCGGGTCTTCGACAATGAAGGACGGAGCAGTGCCATTGGGGTTCTCAACTGGAATGGCCCCTTCGGGAACGTAGGCCTGCCTCTCATTGTTGGCGGTCATGATCAAACCACGTCGGCGGAACCGACGCTCTATCTGCTCCAGCAGGTCCTGGTGAAGTACCAGCTTTCGCCCCGTGGCCTCGGCTACGATCTCTCGAGTGAGGTCGTCCTGCGTCGGGCCAAGACCACCGCTGGTAATGACCAGATCGGACCGGTCCAACGCCTGACCGATAACTTCCTTCATTCGTCCCGGATTGTCACCAACCACAGTCTTATAAAACAAGTTGATGCCCAGGGTGCTAAGCCGCTGGGCCATCCATGCCGAGTTGGTGTCGATGATCTGGCCTAAAAGAAGCTCGGATCCGATGGCAACAATCTCCGCATTCGCCACGCGACGTTTCCCCTCAACTCGTTAATGATTAACTTTTGAAATAAAGGCCTGCAAACCCAGTCAGTTTATACAACAACTGGAGATAAATAAACCAGCTGCTGGAGGATTATTCCGAATCAGTAACGCCTTACTTCCCTCTCGCAACCCCGGGAAATGGAGCGCCCTTGGAGTCCTCAGCAAGGACCGGTTGTGAAACTCTCTGCACAGCTGGTGCACTGATATCCAGCCAGAGGGAATAGAGAGCGGGAATCAGAACAAGAGTGAAGATTGTTGAGAGGGTCAATCCCCCAAGGACGGCGGAGCCCAATCCCCGATAGAGCTCCGAGCCAGCGCCTCGGGAAAGGACCAGAGGCAGCATAGCAAACACCGTGGTGGTGCTGGTGATGAAGATCGGGCGGATCCGGGTCCTCACGCTCTGGAGAAGCGCCTCTTGTGGCGGTTCGCCTTCTCGTATGAAGTTCAGAGTTTGATGGACGATAAGAATGGCGTTATTAACCACAACTCCCGTCAGAATGATAAAGCCCAGCATTGCCACCGTGTCCATTTTAATAGTCGGCTCACTTGCATGGGCCAGGCTGACGCCCAGGATGCCACCGGTAGCCGCCAGCGGTACGCTGAACATAATGATGAAGGGAAGAGTCCAGGACTCAAATAAAGAACACATGAGAAGATAAATAACCACGACGGCGAGAACAAATGACCACTTGAAGGCGTCCCAGGTCTCATCAAGGCTCCGCGCCTGGCCGCTGACGTCAATGGAATAGCCCAGGGGGAGTCCCTTCCTGGCATCTCCAACCACCGTGTCCTCTACCAGCTTGACCACATCTCCCAGGGAAAAGTCATCTCGGATGCTGGCCGTCAACTTAATGGCCCGGTCCAGATCGACGTGTTCCACCTTCGTCGGGCCGATGCCAGGACTGATCGAAGCGATGTCCGAAAGCTGAACCAACCTTCCCGAGCCGTCCGAGAGGACTAGCCTCCCCAAGTCTTGAGTCCGCGCTACATCCAGGCTAGGCCCCTTGAGCACGATATCTATCTCTTTTCCTCCTTCCCGGAAGACCCCTGCCAGCGTGCCCTCCACCATCGTCTCTATCACCTCCCCCACCTCCGACACGCTGAGTCCAAGGGCCGCAACGCGCTCCCGGTCTACTATCACCCGAATCTCAGGATTCCCCCACTCAAAAGACGAGTTGACGAAGTTCACTGCCTGGAGACCCCGAATCCTCTCTTCGATCCCCCCGGCAATCCGGCGGACGACCTCAAAATCGTCCCCTTTGACGTCAAGATCAATACTGGTGCGGCCAAAAAACCTTCCCCGTTGTCGGAAAAGGGGAGACTGGGTAATAAAGATTCTCTCGGTGCCAGGAATTCCTCTAGCGCGCCGGCTCATCTCCGCCACGACCC
>JAZFYO010000116.1:0-14532 GCA_036443615.1 Binatia bacterium
TTTAATTGCGTTCTGTTGTGGAAAAGGGTCTAATCAAGTTATATCGAACACGGGGTTTGAATCCCCGTGTTCGACCAATGGGGAGAGCTGCCGCTTCTCCCCTTTGGAAACCCCATCGGCTTTGTGCCCGCCTCAAGAGGCGGGATTTACATTGAATCAACATGGCTGAGTTTATGGAGAACGTCTTGGGGGAGAGTGCGAGCTATCGACGAGATGAGTGTTACGTATTTTTGTTTGGTCATATCATTTTTAAGTTAAGGAATTAGACCATGAATCTATACGCTCTTCCAATCGGGGAAAGGGCCCCGTAGATAGTCAACATCGTTGTAGAAATCCCTCAGGGTACTTGCAATAAGGGAGAATATGACCCAGAGTTAGAGATCTTCCGGCTAGATAGAGTGCTACATTCACCAGTTCACTACCCTGGTGACTATGGCTTCATTTCTGGAACATTATCCCCGGATAAGGTATTGGCAGTTCCATAAAATGACCCTCGGTTTCTTGAAATGCGTGATTTGCCGGATCTTCCCAAGCATCTTCTGAAAGACGTCGAGTATTTCTTCAATATCTATAAAGAGTTTGAGGGTAGGAGGCTGCGATACTAGGGTGGCACCCTGTGGGCAAGGCACATGAAATAATCAAAGGAGACAGCCGTAATTATTTAGCTAAGCCTCGCAAATAATTTCGGCATTGGTGGTAACATTGGCCAGTATAGCCTCCGCCAGGTAATGAGGTTAAGAAAATGCCAGAGGCAAGCTTTTGCTGGCAGGTGTTCATTGTGAAACATTTTAAAGTTCTCGTTGGCTAAACTTCAAAAAGTGGTTCCTTTCGTGTTAATATAGAATTTACGCTCAAACTGATTGATCACGAATAGTAAAAAATTGGGGGTTTACTTAATGCCAAATTCCACCTCGATAACCCAAGCTCAACTTACTCGCCCATCCCTTCCGATTAACTGGGTGAATACACTTTTTCTCATAACAACTGCCTTGATAGCCCTCATTGGTATGCCGCTCCATGTTTACTACATGGGTACCTCCTGGTCTCTGATTGGGGTGTTTGTTTTCTACCTGGCTGCTACAGGGTTGTCTATTACGGGCGGGTATCATCGTCTGTTCGCCCATCGCTCCTATGAAGCCAATCATATGGTTAAACTCTTTTACCTGCTTTTTGGAGCAGCCGCGTGCGAGAACTCTGCACTGAAGTGGGCCACTGATCACCGCAACCATCACCGATTTGTAGATCAGGATACCGATCCTTACAACATTCGCCTTGGTTTTTTCCACGCCCACATTGGATGGATCTTTTTTAAACGTCCTGAGAAATCATCCTTTGATAATGAACATGACCTCATTGAAGATCCTCTGGTACGCTGGCAGCATCGGTTCTATCTTTCCCTTGCGATCTTTGTTGGAGGAGGTTTGCCCTTGTTGATTGGCTATTTCTTAGGTAATGCGTTGGGGTGTTTTCTCTTGGCAGGGGTAACCCGTACGGTGATTGTGCATCATTCGACCTTTCTCATAAATTCGCTTTGTCATTTCATGGGGAAGCAACCCTATTCTCTAAAAGACTCGTCACGGGACAGCGCACTCGTTGCATTTTTGACTTGTGGCGAGGGCTATCATAATTTTCATCACCGGTTTCAATACGATTACCGAAATGGTATTCGTTGGTACCACTTTGACCCTACCAAATGGCTTATCAAAGCGCTTGAAACCCTTCGTTTGGCAAAAGGTCTACGCAAAGCCTCCAATATGCATATCTTTAAAGCCCGCCTTAATGTTCAGCGAGACCAGGCGGAGGAAAGGCTGGCGGGGTTCTCCCATGAGTTCCGCGATGCTATGGAACGGAAGATTCACGTCGCCCATGAGGTGCTGTTGGCAGCATATGCGAGCTGGGGGGACCTCAGGGCTGAATACAGGTCAGTCAGAGAAGCTATAGGTGAAAAAGGCAAAGGACCCATTCTTAAATTAGAGCAGGACCTTCGAAGGGCCAAATCTCATTACATGGCGACACGAGTTTCCTGGGCAATGCTAGTTCAGGGGTATCTACAGGTTCCAGTCTAGGGCCCCCTAGACTCTTTTGCCGTCCGGGTAGTACCGACGAAAACATGTGATAAATTCAGAATAGATCAATGGTTAATGGGCTCACGATAGGGATGTGGATGTTCAGTATAGTGTCTGTCGTAGCTATACTTTATGCTGTCCTCCTCCTCGATTCTTACCTAGCAGTTCGTGATTTCCATAGGCATAGGAAGACTTCCTAACCAGCCAGATCTTCAGCGCCGACCATACCAGACCGCCGTTTCTATTTCTAACGGTGTGTAGTGGAGCAGCCCACGAAATTTGAACTAATCATCAATCTAAAGTCGGCCAAGAAGTTGGATCTCACGATCCCACCTCAGTTTCTTGCGGTAGCGAATAAAGTGATCAAGTAAGCAACGGTCTATATCGCCAGTTCATGGCTTGTTGCATGCGCCTAATATAAGCGCCCAGGACGCATTTCAATAGCTCTTCAATTGCATCTTAGCGGTTCCATGCCGAGCAAAGCCAAGCCTGGAACGGCTCCGGACCTAAAAAGAATCGACAGAATTTCCTCTCCTCCACCCTGGAGAAATAAAAAGGGGGGCATGATGTTCATTCGCTCGCTTCGGGCCTAGCCAGAGCAGTTCGGATACAAATGATGGGTGACCCCAGGAAATCACTATCGGAGAAGACTGGGGCTGACTGAAAGAAGAGCGCGGGACACGTAGCCTCAGCCCTTGGGAGAGGCCACGTGTCACAACATGTCAAATTAAGCCGCTAAGTTCTTCTTATAAAAATTCGACGTCCTTGCCCATGCGTCTTTGGATGCATCCGGATGGTATCGATCAGCATTGGTATTGTTGTTGAACGCGTGCTTCGCCCCGGGATAGACTTTGATGTCAGAGTTTTTCCCATACTTCTTTAGAGCTTCCTGTAGAGGGGCAACTCCAGGCATAATATTGGCATCATCCTCCCCGTAATTGCCCAGCAAAGAGCAGGAGATATTTTCCACAAGATCCAGGGGATTGGGATTCCGACCATAATAGACAACTGCTGCGCTTAGATCTTTACACTTGGTAGCGAAATTCAGTGACTGTCCTCCCCCCCAGCAGTAACCTACGACTCCAACACGTCCATTGACGAAATTGAGCTTCTTCAAATAAGCGACGGCGCTAGTTAGATCCTCGACCACCATATCGTTGGTAACATTTTTTATAGCGTCAATCGCTTCCTGCCCCCCTTTATATTGATCGCTTCCCCCCAAGCGGGATAGCAGGTCCGGTGCCAGGGCAACAAAACCGTCTTTGGCGAACCGTCGAGCCACATCCTTGATATGGTCCACCAATCCCCTGTTCTCGTGAATCACGATCACGGCCCCCAGGTTACTGCCACCCTTCGGCCTGGATATATATCCCTTCACATTTCCCGCTTTAGCCGGAAACTCGACTGACTCTGACGTCAAACTCTGATCTTCAGGTGCAACAATATGCGCTATCGTATCCGCCATATTTATGTCCTCCTTTTCTTATTTTTGATTCAATGACTGAAATCCGCAGGGCCATTCATATAACCGAAAACAAGCGTGAACACAAGAAGAAATAAGGCAACGGTGACCAGTGCGCATTGGCCTGTTAAGGCCTACCCCCGAGGGGGGCCTTCCAACTCGGAGACAGACTCCGCAGAGAGATCGCTCCGTTCCGGGGAGTGCCGATCGTCCATTTCCTTTTTTACAGAAAAAAGAGCGACGCTCGGGACCCTCCACACCATCAGAATGGCCACGGCTGCGACCAGGCCTCCCCCAAGAAATACAGCCCCCCTGGCTCCCATGAGTGGGACGACCATCCCGGTCCTCGTCTGCCCTAGTGGGTGGAGACCCCGGCTGGTTAAGTGAAAAATCCCCATGACCCTCCCCCGCAATGCCTCCGGTGACTTAAATTGAAGCACGGTATTTCGCGTTGCCCCCCACACGACGTCCGTTGCCCCAACCAGCGCCATCAGAAAGAGAGAGAAGGGAAAATACCCGGACAGACCGAACAGCGCAAAGCTCGACCCGTAGAGAATGGCCGATACCAGGAGGACCTTTCCTTGGTTACGGGCCCCGCTTATAGTGGATACCAAGAGAGCGGAGCCAACAATAGCACCGAGACCACGAGCTGACTGGAGAAACCCCAAGCCGCTGGCCCCTACCTGCAATATATCCCGGGCGAAAATTGTCAGCATGGCGTTATCGAGACCAAACAGCGATGAAGTTGCCTCCATGACCATCACCGCCAGGATAGTCCTTTGCATCGAAACGTATCTAAGCCCTTCCTTGACGTCATTGAACAAGTCGATTCTCCCCCCTGTCCCAGGAGACGACGCATGGATGAGAAACAGGGCCACGACGACGGCAAGAAAACTAACGCCGTTGGCAAAAAATGCCCCGGCTGTGCCGACAGTGGCGATAACAATACCCGCCAAAGCAGGACCCAAAAGCGCAGTCCCCTTCCACAGAAGGGAGTTAAGAGCAATGGCGTTGGGAAGAAGCAGCCGCGGTACGAGGGAGGGTAGAAGGGCCTGTCGTGCGGGAGACTCGATGGTTCCTAAAACTCCACCTAAAATCGTCAAGGTGTAGATATGCCAAACTTCGATGAGACCTGTCTGACCGAGAATTGCAAGGGTGAACGCCACAAGCATTAGCCCAACCTGGGCGACCAGTAGGATCCACTTGCGCTCGTACCGGTCGACAAGGGCCCCTCCAAACAGTCCCAGGCATAGATTCGGGAGAGCACGAAAGACTCCGTTAAGACCCAATTGGAAAGGCGAATTGGTCAACTCGTAGAGTAACCAACTGGTAGCCGTCATCTGCATCCAGGTACCGACGTTTGAGATGACAAGGGCAACCCAAAAAAGCCGAAAATCGCGAAAACGGAGAGACTCGAAAGGAGAAACCGAAGCTCTGGATCCTGAATCGTCTGGGCCTGAGTGGGACATCTATGAAGCGTCGATTGAAGTTCGTACGATAGTCAGGCCTGTTTGAAAAGGAGCTAACCTAGCATTCTCGAACACCATCGGTGGCTTCCTAATTCCGTTTATAGGCAAATCAGCAGCACAACCTCACAGCAACCTCGCTCTACGGCGCGTAGAACCAGAGATCCATCAACAGCGTGCACCCTGGTACCGGCATCGGTGACGGTACCTCGATCGCCGAGAACGGGATCGGCGCCCCTGGCAGGTGCTCCTGCCAAACTTGATAGACGCCATAGAAATCACTGATGTCGGTCAGGAAGTGCTGGGCGCGAACGATGTTCGCAAGCGATGTGCCAGCGGCTTCACAGATCTTCTCAGCATTCTGCAGGATGCACTCGGCCTGCGCGCGGATGCTCGATTGTAGATTGGCCTGTCGTGGATCGATCACGGCGCTGTTGACCAAACCGTTGCGGTCGATACCCATCAGACCCGATAAGAACAGCAGGTCACCGGCGTGGATCGCAATCGAGCTCGCCTCGTAACCGGTATTAACGTCGGTGTCGATGACCGTGCGCTTGGTCGCACCGTTGTTCGCCAAGGCGATTACATTGATCTCGATCCGCGCATTTCGGTTGCCGAGTGCCTCCTTGGGCGCGGGAACCAACGTCGTGACCGGAGGCCTTTCAGGGAAATAGTTGCGCCAGACGAAGTTGAACGAAGCGAAGTCCTCAAGGTGAGTCATGTAAACCTGCGCCTTGACCACATTGGCAAGAGACGAGCCGCCAAGCTCGAGCGAGGGGATGATCCTTTTATTAATCACGTATTCGGTTTCGAGTTTGATCGGTTCACCGCGCCATTGCGAAAACTCGGGGCGTTGGGCCGCTTCGCCTATTCCATGGCGTCCGGGGTCACCGCCGACCGCTGAGGCGGTGCCCCCAGCGACAAACACGAAATCCCCGGCCCGCAGCGCAGGGCTGTATCCCGATGTGGGGTGCCCAGCGAGGTCCTTCTGCTTCACGTGTTCCACGGTGAAGCCGGACTCCGGGATAGCGGCTATGAGCTGCACGTCCATCTCGGCGTCGGCGAGCAAAAGATTTTGCATGATTATTGAGGTGCTCGGCGGAATCAGATTTCCAAGCCGGGCGCGGCGGGCAACATGATAGTGGTCGACCGCACTGGGTCGCGGATAGTACTGGTCGACACGGACGACGTTGGCCCAATCTGTCCCGGCGGCGCGCAGCACCTCCTCGATATGGTCGAACACGCGCTCGGCCTCTTTCTCGTTCTTAGGCCGTCCCGCCTGCGGAAGGCGCGGGCTGATGACATCCTCGGCGATACCACGACCGAAGTCCTGCGCCATGTTGCCGGTCGTGAAAATCCATCGGCCGGCCTTTATGCCGCGCACATAGTGCACGCCGCCCTTGCCCACGCGGACCGGAAGGATCGGCTCGACAGCTGATTTTGTGGTTTGCGTCATCAAACTATGCCATCCATTAGATGTAGAATCGCCTGATCAGCCTTTATCGTTGATACTTCAAACCGGGTCAAGGCCCCTATTTAAGATCGGTATTACGCTGTGGGCTATCGGCAAACTCCTTGAAAGCTTCTACCGGTGGCCTGATCCTTACACACGACCTTGGTTTGAGCTCGGCTGCTTAGCCTGCCGGGCGGTTGTATACCGGCCGGTCATGAGCAGGTATTCGGCTAGATGGAGCAAGGCGATAGCGTTCCGGGAGTAGTCGTACTGCCCGGACGTCAACGGAGCCGTCTTCCACGATCCAGGTTGGGCGCTACGCTCGTACACAAGCTCCTCCCCGGTTTCGGTAAATACGGTCAGGTTTGGGCCAGAGATCACTCCGTATCGTTTTTTGTTGTATATCATGATGGCAAGACCGTCATCCTCTTCGTGTGTGAGTACCTCACTGCCGAAAAACGTGCTTCGATAAGTTCCCCCAAGGATCTTCATAATGGTGGGAGGGATGTCGAGTTGGCTCGTCACGCGCTGAATCCGCTTGGGCCGGAGGTGCCGTGGAGCGAGGAAGAGTACGGGAACGCGGTACTCATCGACGGGAACGAGGTCGCGCCCGCGAATATGCACCCCGTGGTCGCCCAAAAAAACGAATAACGTATTGTCGAAATAGGGTGCTGTTCGTGCTTCTCGAATGAACTGTCCAACCGCGTAATCGGCGTAGAGAAAATTATTAAGCTCCTCGAACTTGAAACCTGGCGGGATCGGGGTATCAGCCGGGAGAGGATCGATGCGCCCTTTTGGATACTCCCAGGGCGAGTGCAGCGAGACGGTAAGAATCGTCGCAAAGAAAGGGTTTCCTTGACTGTCGAGCTCTCGGAACTCCCTATCTGCCCGGCGGAATAGATCTTCGTCGGAGACACCCCAAGCTCCGCGAAACATGACGTCCTCGAAATCTTTCTCTTCGATGAAGCTATCGAACCCGTTTCCAAGAAAGAAAGCCCGCATATGATCGAAGATCCCCTGACCCCCATAGAAAAAGAGTGTTGAGTAGCCGCGTTCTTTAAGAAGGCTTGCCAATGTGGTGAAATTCTGGCGCGCTTGAGGACGCCGCACGACACCGGCACCGGGAAGGGGAGGGAAGGATGAAACGGCCGCCTCCAGCGCCTGGATCGTGCGCTCTCCCGTTGCGTAGCAATTTTCGAAGATTATCCCCTCTGAGGCCAATCGATCCAGCTCGGGTGTGAGCCCGGGAGAACCGCCGAGTGTACCTACGAGGCGGCTAGTGAAGCTTTCCATTACGACGACCACCACGTTGAGCGGCCTGTCCCGCTCCTTGTCCTGAACCAGACGAACCAAAGGATTGGGCGAGTCGTCGGTCAATGGCCCCTGTGCCTCAAAATACTCGCGGGAACGGCGAGTCGCCTCTTCGAGTGGGAGGGTCCGGACGACTGATTCGAGGTCCGGGTACTGTCCCTGGACATGCTGACCCCACTCGTAAAGGACGGTAAAGATTCCTGAAGAAGCAATCTCGTTAGCAATACGGTTTGCAGTCACAGAAGCGGCGCTTGGATTTAGAGCCCGTCTCCCCATAGTCCCGCGCGATGCGAAAGCTGCAAGAAGAATAATGAGAAATACCCCCAGGTGATCCCAAAGTCCGGAATAACCGGCAGCGGCTAATGTGCTCATGCCAAAGTCCAGAGGCGCGAGGTGCCGGACTATTAACAAGCATATCGCCGTCCCCATTATGGTCAAAAGCAAAATCCGGGTCACCGGGTAGACCGACACAATCGTTCGAAGCACCTCGGGGTCCGAACCGTGCTCAAGGACGAGGTGATTGGGGCGAAAGTCGTAGTAATGAAAGAAATAGACTCCGGCAATTTCAAACAGAAATACTAGGAAGAAAAGGATTCCTGCGTAGACAAGAAAAACCGGCTGAAGAACCTCTATCCACTTCTCAGGCAACAAAAAGAGAGCCGTTATCGGGAGAAGGGTCGCCCTGCTCACCATCACTCCATCGAGACGAAATCCAACCCAAAACAGCTTAAGACACTGAGATAAAGAAAAGTCCTTCAGCTCGGAGGCCCGTTCATAAAAGAGCCACGCCCTAAACCCAGTAAAGATCACCAGGGCTATCGTAGCGAGCAAAAAACAATAAGTAGTTCGCGGCATGGCAGAGGCAAACATAAGGAGAGAACCGAGCATGAATATCTCTCACACCTCAAAGAGAATTAACGTGGCTAATGAGAACGGAATAGACTAAAAACCGCACTATTTAATCCGGGCTGTATGGTCACCAATGGACCAACCATTTCAGAGGCTGGCTCCAGGAAGGACTCGCCCAATCCCAAAAGAGGCAAAGCATTAAGATATATCAAAATGTTTTATATAAGGAACAACTTCGGTGGTCAACAAGAACCTCCGTAGACGAGTCGCGGAACAAGCGGCAAAATGGTTGTGAGATTTAGCGGGGTGTTGGCGGCCAGTGGTGACCTAGAGGCCAAAGAGCGAAAGGAAGACCTTGGCTCGTTCGAGAACTGTCAAGCTGGACTTTAAATTCCAGAAGTTAATCAAGCTGTAGAAAGTCCAGACGCCTGCGATTTTTCTCACCCTGTGAACTCTCGCCGCTACTTTATCTGATTTCTCGAGTTTTCCCCTCAGTTTCTGCTGGCGGAGCATCGAGACATAGATGCCGATGACGAGAAAGAAACAGTAGACCATTCTCGGGCTAAGCTGCTGCCAGATCCTCGCGAATTCACCGGCGATGAGAGCGTTTTTTCCGAGCAGCAAGTGGTAATACATGTTGCCCACGAATGCAGCGGCGAAGACTGCGGCGAACACCCGCAGCCTGGGGTGTGAGCGAAAGTACCGCAGATACGCCGGGAAAAAGAAAAACTCTACCAATAGTTCCTTAAAGTAGAAGTAGAACCTGTTCCAAAAACTGACGATCGACTCCGCCAACAGCGGCTTGTATGTATTGCGGAACACGTTGAAGCCAAACAGGCGCAGGGCCCCAATCCATTGGTGACCGCGGGCTGCGATCCTCAGCGTTCTCCAGATCAAGTCGCAGTACAGGCTGGTCCACATGATCAGAAGCGAAACAGTGACTTCACCGCTGACGATGTACTTAAGCCGTGGAATTTCAAGGCTGTACCCTCCCAGCAAATGGGTCAGCGGATTCTTCGGATCGCCATAAACGGCGCCGCCCATGAACAGCTTGGCCACCTCCCATAGCATCGCCAGGATCAGAAGCTTCGTCCCGGCTAGAATTGACCGGGCGTATGCCTCCGTGGATTGAGCTTCATGCTGAGAAAGGTGCTCGAAACCCTTGCCGGGAGGGGTATTGGTACCGTCCCATACGGGCCATAGATAAAACAGATGGTCGTATAACTTGGTGCCCGCCGCCTTGCCCCGCTGGCCCGACTTCACCATGTACCCGCACCGCCAAATCAAGTATGGAAGCGACAAAGCGATCAGCGTGAGAACCGTCCTCCATAGCCCTTGATGGTCTGAACTCATCCAGATCACCACGACAATCGCCCAGAACAACAGGTGCAATGAGATCTGGGGACGGCGCCTGATCGCAGCTGGTAGCCTGCTGAAGTATTTTGCAGAGAGGTACAACAAGTAAACCAGACCGAAGAGGATGGGCATAGCGACCGATGGTGCAAGCCATGTTGGCGCCACAAGGTAGTCACCCCAGTCAGCATGCCGATGGAATAAACCAACCATGCCGGCAGCGATCGCACCAAAAAATAAAATAAGCTTGCGACGCCTTGGTGTGAGCCAGATCACCACCCGCCAAGTTTGTACCAACGACACGAGTTTGCCGTTCTCGTGAAACTGGGAGATGGCCCGGAAAGCGTCGAGGAGGGTCTTGATCCTCATTATGCCGCCGGATGTTCAATCAGATCAAGGATGGCACTGATAGAGCTGAGCTCTCCCGGGTCCACGCCCCTCTCGCGAAAGTCGATGTTGTAGGTCTCTTCAAGATAAGAGACGATCTGCAGCATGGCGAGAGAATCGATGAGCCCTGACTCAATGAGGCTTTGGCTATCATCAATGTCCTCAATCGAAAAATCCGGCCTCTGGATTGTACAGAGGAATTGAATCAGATCCGCTTTTCGCTGCTGTCGATCCATCGTAGCCTTGTTGATAGAGAGGCGATATGTTTGCACTGGAGCAAAGGAGAAGAACTCTGACAATGAGCTGGCATCGGGCAAGGCACTATCAAATCGGCCCATCCTCTGAAGCGTGGAGTATCTTTCTCAAATCCAATGGAGCGAGCTGCGTGCATTTCTCACTCACTGAAATTCGGTTGATCTTGCCACGCGATGTACGCGGGATCGAGTCCACCAGGTACCAGCGGACTGGCATCTTGTGCTCTGCCAGGCGTCGTTTCATCCACTGATAGAGACCACGTATCGTCGCGTTGCTATTGTCCATAAGGGAAACTGCCATGCCAATGTCCTGACCGTATAATGGATCGTCAAACCCGAACGTAGCCACATCCGTCGTTCGGTCAAACTGCTTAGCTACCGCGTCAACATCGTCTGGATAGATTTTCACTCCACCTTTGTTAATTTCTTCACGTTCTCTTCCTTTTAGATAAAGCATGCCGCGCTCGTCGAGGAATCCGATATCGCCGGGTACGAACCATCCCTGGCAGACCACCTGTCTAGTCAGATCATCCCTGTTGAAATAGTTCTTCATCAGGGCCGGCGTGTTGATCCAAACATAGCCGAGCTCACCGGGCTTGCATTCCGCATCGGGGCTCGGAAGGGTGGCGGTGTCGCAGGTTTTCAGGATCCTGATCAAGGCGCCCCACGGCTCGCCGATCAGACCGTCTTCGGGGGTAAAGTCTGCAATGGTCGTACCGGCCACCCAGCTTCCGGTCTCGGTGATCCCGTAGGTGTTAAACACCTGTCTTATACCGGTCCAGTCTTGGATCTCCTTCCACAGGTAAGCGGGCAACGGGGCTGAACCGCAATGAACGCGCTCGAGCGTCCGCTGGCTCGGCGGCCTCGACAGCTTCAACGCCAGTTGCCAAACCGGCGGCACTGAGGACATAGAGGTTATCTTGTGTTTATCGATCAGCGAGCCCAATTGCATGATCAGATTGGGTTTGAAGGGCGGCGTGATAAAAAGCTCTTTCCCCGAGAACCATGGAAACAGGCAGTTGCAGATTAGACCGTGGCCGAAGTGGGTAGGCAGCACGCAAAGCGTGCGGCTATAGGCCTCCAGCCCGAGGTTCTGCCGCAAGGCCTCCCAGCGCGCCCGGAGCGACCGATGCGTATGCACGACTCCCTTGGGGCCTCCAGTTGATCCGGAGGTAAAAAGAATCAAAGCATCATCCTCCATCCGAATGCGGCTTGCGGGCAGCGTCCTGTAGGACGAGTGGTCCGCATGGGCTTCAGTCTCAAGCGTGTTGTATACCCTAGCATTTGCGGATGACATTTGATTGACAATCGATGGGTCGGTTGTGTCATCAACGATGGAAAAGCGTGGAGTAGTGGCCCGCGCCAGCATCTCGACTTCAAACGCGGTGAGACGGGCGTCGATGGGTATGACACAACCTCCGAGGTGCCAGATCGCGAGCAGGTCGGCAAAAAATTCCAGTCGGTTGCCGAAGTGGACAAAGACTCGATCGCAGGCCGACATGCCCTCGCTCTGATAGCGCCTGATACGGCCAGCGACTTGGCGCGAGATTTCTTGACAATTCCACCGGCGGTTACTGACCGGTTCAGTGAGGTTTCCGACCTTCAAGTCAAGTGAAATATCAGCACCCCCTTTGAGCGATTGCCGCTTACTATTAACAATCAAGAGGTTGATAAGCAAGACAGTAATCTCGCCTGCCACCTGAAGAAAAAGGCTTTAGGGACGTGTGGGGTTGGGAAAGTTTGCGATCAACGCGCGACCCGAAGGGATAACTTTCCAGACAAAGAATCTTGAGCGGGGCACCCGGCGCATTACTCTCAGATGCTTCTCCTTGATGAGAGCGATCGTGGGCGCTGACTCCTCAAGCCTGCTTTCAATCAGGGCGGGGTAGGGAACCACTTGGACATGATCGGACATATAAAAGGGAAACGATTCTGCCCGGAGGATCACCACACGATAATCCTTCGCCCCACTCTCTTCCACTATGCGGGCCAGCTCCCGAGTGCTTCTCAGCTCCGATATCGGGGTAGCCTTGTTTTCAAAAAACCAGAATGCCAGCCAGAGGAAGGAACAAGTAACAATCCAAGGCGCCCAATTTTCCCTCCTGAGGACCCAGGCAAGCGCGGTTAATAGAATAAGGAGAGCGATCGGAAAGAAAGGGAAATCAATGGGGAGGTATTGAGGGTGGCGATTCCTTAAAAGCATCTCGGTAAGGGGAGAAATAGACAAGAGAGAGATAAGCCAGATAAGGGTGGCAGAAAAAACCCATCGCCTTACCCACGGCCTGGTCTCTTCATCGATGAAATGCCTGAAGAAGTCACCGGTTAAAAATGCCAGCGGTGGAAATGCCGGAAGTATGTAAGTCCCGAGCTTATTCCGTGAGAGGGAAAAAAAGATGAAAACCGTTACAAACCAAACACAGAGGAAAAACCTTTCCTCATGGCCATGATTCTTTCTCTTCTCCCAAATGTAATGAAAAACGACCGGTAAAAAAAAGCTCCAGGGAATAAAGCCGGCTAAAAGAACAGGTAAGAAATAATAGAATGGCTCTGCATGGCCGATACTTTGCTCTGATGCGAAGAACCTGAGGATATTGTGATCCCAGAGAAAGGTCTTAATATAATCCAGGTCATTGAGACCCGCCCAGAGATACCAAGGAGCAGAAACCAGGAACATTACGATCAACCCTCGAAATAAGTGCATCTGCCGCAAGAGAACCCACCTTTTTCTGAGTCCAAGCGTCAGACCGACAATCAGTAGCGGAAGAAGTATCCCAACCGGTCCTTTGGTGAGAGAGGCAAGAGCAAGAAACACGTAAAAGGGCCAGATCCGGACATGAGTCCGAGCCGTAGCCTCGTCATCCCTTACCCTAGAGGCCGGCGGCAAACAGGTTTTGCGTTCCCACCAGAGAAAGTAGAACAGGGCCGTACTAATGAAAAAGCTAAAGAGCATATCCATCTTCCCGAAACGGGCCAAGGCCGCAAACTCCAAAGAGGTAGCTAAGATGAGCCCTCCCCATAAACCACGCTTCCACTCCCCGGATATCAATCCCAATCCATAGATCACCCCTACTGTCAAAACTGCTGCCAGGGCAGAAGGAAAACGGACAGCAAACTCGGTGAGGCCCAGGAGTTTAAACCCGCCGGCTACCAGCCAAAAATAGAGGGCCGGCTTATCATAGTAAGGTTTTCCTTGATGAGTCAGAGTAACCCAGTTTCCGGAGCTCACCATCTCCTTGGCAATCATTCCGCTCCTGCCCTCATCGGGATCCAGTAGCGCGGGATCGCCTAATCCGTAGATAAAAACGAGATAGCAAACGAGGGATAGAGCAAGGAGAGATCCGAAGGTGGCGGCCTTGGAAGAGTTCATACGATTTCCGGGTAGATCACCCGGACCATCGAAAGCCCGGGCCGAAACCCTGCGGAATCAAGTGATATCGAACACGGGGTTTGAATCCCCGTGTTCGACCAATGAGGAGAGCTGCCGCTTCTCCCCTTTGGAAACCCCATCGGCTTTGTGCCCGCCTCCAGAGGCGGGGTTGACATTGAATCAAATGATAAAGACTATGATAGGTTCTAGTTAATAGTCCCTTGATAAGGATTAAAAAATTCACACTGAAAAATAGGGCTACAAAAAACCTAAGACAAAGTGACTAACCAGAAGAGATACTACGTAAAGGAACGGACCTTAGCAAGGGGGATAATTGTCGTTTAGTTAGTAGGTTCTTTTACGAAAAGTGTGGTTCCGTGAGTTGCGAACCCCAGTCCTGGCAGGGGATTGAGCGTGCTTTTACAGGAGCTGCCATTCCTTCGCTTCAGTGGCCCCTCGGCGGGAACCCTTAGCTGCTCGCTTCGGGCAGCCTCGAAACTCGCTGCGCTCAAACACTCGATGCTGCTTTTCCTCAGCTTCGCAGAGGCTGCCAACGCCTCAGAA
>JAZFYO010000117.1:0-4626 GCA_036443615.1 Binatia bacterium
CCACTGGCTTGGAGAACCCTCTATTGGAGCCCTCCCTAGGGTGCTATTCCTCCGGACCGATCTGGGCATCCGCACACTGGAGGACCTGAAGCGGAGGAAAGAGCCTTTGGCATTAGCGGGATCGTCTCGCGGCTCTGGAGATTCCGTGGCGGGGGAATTCCTCCGCTCCATCGGTCTTCCGGTAAAGAACGTGCTTGGTTATAGGGGGTCAGCGGCCTCCTTTGCGGCCATCGAACGCAAGGAGGCGGACGGCCGGATCACCTCCCAGGAAAGCGTGCAGACGAGATACCGTCGCTTTCTTGATGAGGGCATGATTCGACCCATACTGTCATTGGGAAAAGACCCTCGGCTCAAACCTTTTCCAGGGGTGGCTACCCTGGACGACCTTAATCTTGACGCTGGCCAACATGAGCTGGCTGAATACTTGATCAAGACGTGGAGCCATCTTCGGATATACGGAGTTCCACCCGGGGTGCCAGCAAAGCGTCTTGCAGTCTTGCGGGAGGCCTTTTCCGAGGCGGTGAAGAGCCCTCAATTTATAAAAGATGCGGCGCGACAGGGGGTGCCCGTTTCTCCTTCTTCGTGGGAAGAGATCGAAGCGGACATGAAGAGTTTGGCTCAAGCCTCTCCGAGGATCCTAATTATGTACAAAAAATTGGCCGGTTTGAAATAATAGGGCGGTGGAGGGACTCTTACCTTAACTAAACTAGTTTTTCCCAACCTGGGTGCGAAAGGTTATTGCAAATTTGGTAAGTGGCATGTTAACAAGAAAGACTCTTCTATAGGGAGTTTCCTAAGCAGCCAACCTTGCTAGCACGGCCAGGTAGCTCAGTCGATAGAGCAGAGGACTAAAAATTGTGTCGGCGATTCGATTCCGTCCCTGGCCATACCCCCACATCTCGCTTTTTTAAATAGTTAGCCGTCTTTGTTTTTGGTTCAAAGCTCATCCGACCGCTTTGACTTTGTCAGAACTAGGTCATTTCTCTCCTGCAGCCTTGTTTTTGTACTGAACTGGTGGTCAGGCTTACCCTATTGCTATTTTGACGAAGGGGATGATACGGACCGTCGACGGACCGGGTCGCACCAAGTCAACTGACTGATGTTAAATCCGAATACTGCAAAAAGACACCAAAATTAGGTCTTAGACTGGCAATTTCGATATCAAAAACACAATGCTAAGGAAGCAATTGTTCTGTATTGACCACGTTTTGTGGGGCTGTTATAGTCCAGCGTTGCATTCGCCCAGGTGTTTACACAAGGGGACGGAGGAGTCTCGCTTCAGTGTTAGTAAAGGTCCGGGGACGACAGTTTGATGCTTCCAGAAATAACTAAAACGTGGGATGAGCAGCGTCTTAGGCGTGAACGGCTGCAACGATTACAGCGTGAAATGAAAAAGTTCGGTCTGGGGGCGCTTTTTCTGTCAGACCCTGCAAACCTGCAGTACGTTCTGAACGTGAGAGTGAGAGCATCCAAGGTTTTTGTACCCGTAGAAGGAGAACCCCTGGCTATCGTGCGACCCCGAGATATCGGTTATGTCAGTATGGAGTATTACAACGTGAGGCTTCCTGTTCGAGGCGCAGGCTCGGGACCTGAACCGCCAGGAAGGATCAGAATTTCCCCCGATGTGATCGCTGATCTAATGAAGCAGCACGGCGTCGTTGGTGAGCCCTTAGGGATAGATGAGGTAGACGGCGGTTCTGTGGTTGCACTGATGCGTTCAAGGATCGCTGTTACCGATGCGGAGCCGGTCTTAGAAGCTGCGCGCTCAACCAAGACTCAGGATGAAGTGGCCATGTATCGCTCAATCGCTATCGAATACGTTCACGCTATGAAGGCCTTTCGCGAGGCAATTACTCCGGGAGTAAGCGAACATCAGATTGCGTCTGCAGTCGCAGCTGCCTGGTACGAAGTAGGGGGAGAGGATATTGCGGAGCTGGAGGTATGCTCTGGAGACAGAACAAACCCGTGGCACCGCTGGCCTTCGCGGCGAATTGTCCAAGCTGGGGAGTTTGTGGCTATTGACTTTCATGGCCGCGGGTGCGGCGGGCTGATTGGCGATCTGTCACGCACGTATCTTTCCGGTGGCGCGCCATCAGTGCAACAGCGGGACTTGTATGCGCGCGCACACGACTACTTGCTGGCAGCTACTGAAACGCTGAGGGCTGGGCGTTTGATCACAGAAGTCCTGGATCTAGTACCCAGAGTTCCAGAAAAGTATGCAGCGCAACTTTACAACTACAATATCGCCCACAGTATCGGGATGGTTTGGGCTGGTTACCCCGAGGTCAATAAAAGCCGGAGACGGGCTAATGATGTCTTGGAGCCAAACCATGTGCTGACTGTAGAGTCTTACTTCGGCGAGAAGGGAAGCCCGATCGCGGTAAAGCTTGAACGGATGGTGGTAGTGCGAGACGGTGAGCCCGAAGTGCTGGATTTGGCAATAGCTCTGGATGAGGGGCTGCTGACATAGAACCCGAAGCATTGGCCTCTTGCTAAGGAGCAGGCAATGGCTCTTTTAATTCAGCGCAAAGATTTAAGGCCACTTCTCTCAGATATTGGCTTTTTGGGTCGTGTTATCAACGCAATAGAGCAGGTGTTGAGCGAACACCAGCGGGGGGAGGCCTTAAACTATGCCTATTTGCACATGCCGCTTAGCGAGCGCGGACATCTCAGTGTGTTGCCCGCGATTTCTCCCACAGTCGGCGCTTGCTTACGCATTTCTCCAGCATTTGGAGGCAGCTCCACACGGCAGACTGACTCCCGCCTTATCGTCCTTTTAGACGGGAAGAACGGCCAGCTATTGGCTATACTTGCGGACAATGACCTAAACGTTATACGAACCGGCGCTCCGGCTGGCGTAGCCTGTCGATACCTCGCCCCTCCCAACTCCAAGGTGGTAGCTCTGCTAGGAAGCGGGCGCCAGGCGCGGGGACAGTTGTTGGCGATCCAGCAAGCTGTGCCTTCGCTGGAACGCGTTCTAGTTTATAGCCCGACTCCAGAGCACAGAGAAGCATTCGCAGAAGAGATGAGATCGCAGCTTAGTCTTTCCGTACAGGCTGTTACGAACCCCAAACATGCGGTGGAAGGAGCCGACATAATCGACCTGGCCACCAGTGCCGGCAAACCGGTACTGGAAGCCGGTTGGCCAAGCCCAGGAACGCTGGTGATCTCCATTGCCCCTAGGCAAGTACCCGCCGCGCTTGCCCTTCGCGGCCCTCTTATTGTTTCCAGTCGCACGCGCATGCTGGAGGAAAAACGAGAACCGTATGCCTCGATGGCCAAAGCCGGTCAGTGGAGCTATGACCGAATGATCGAGCTAGGCGAGGTCATCGTAGGTCGAGCGCGCCCAAGAGAGAATCAGCTGGATGATGTCATACTTTGTGAATTGACCGGAATGCCCCTGTGGGACGCAGCGATTGCGAAACTCGCCTACTCCTGGGCCTTAGAAAATAAAGTAGGAACAACCTTCCATCTTTCAGCAGAGTAAGCAGCGCGGTCACCACACAACGTCATCGGGGTCAGGTCTTGACAGAGTGTTGTCATTAAAGAAAATTCCGCCTGGTGTCCCATATGCCTCTCCCTGTAAAAATGGGATACCGTCTATCTGATTGAGTCAAGCTAGTCAACAACGTCCAGTAGGATATCCCCTCTTGTCCTGTCACCTGCAAAATCCTATGGTAGCCCCCATGTTCCCATGTTCTGAGGCGCACCGTAACTTTCAATGATCAGTCCTTCTTTAGTAACCCGGCTGGCCCGGTGGGTTTCCGGATGGGATATCTCTTGGATTCCTCTTGAGGTTTTAGAGCGGGCCAAGCTATCACTTCTTGACTCGATTGGGTGTGCCTTTGCCTCACTTTCTGAGAGAACTGTTCAAAACGCGCTTCGTGTCATTCAGGATCTTGAAGGAGGGCAGGAGTGCACGGTCATCGGCTCAGCAAGACGTACCTCTAGGATCAACGCCGTGCTTGCAAACGGAATCCTAATCCGCGCTCAGGATTTTAGTGACCACCTGGCAAACGATCCCAACGACGGAACAAGATTGGGGGGACATCCCAGTGATTGCATTTCCGTTGCGCTTGCCCTAGGTCAATCTCATAAGAGATCAGGCCGAGATCTGTTAGTCGCCATGGTGATGGGTTACGAAATGTTTGGCCGACTACAGAAACTCCTTTCCCGGGACCTTCCGTGGGACCACGTCACGGCTTTGGGTTTGGTAAGCCCCGCGGTTGCCGGCCGTCTGTTGGGACTGGATGAGCGACGACTTACTAATGCGTTGGCACTGGGAGCTGCCCACTGTGCCACATTGGGGGTGGTCCGGCGCGGTGAGATTTCCGCAGCCAAGTTCTTGGCAGGCCCTTTGGTGGCGCAAGCAGGAACCCTGGCAACGCTGTTGGCTGCCCGTGATGTGACCGGTCCATTATCGGTTTTTGAGGATGAGCGGGGCCTGGCCCGCGGTGTCTTGCCCGAAAAAGACCTTTCCATTCTCACTGCACCTGTTCAAGGGAAATTTATGATTGAGGGTGTGACCATAAAGGCTTACCCGAGCTTGGACACAGGACTGGCTGCCATCGCCGCAGCATTAAAGGTCAGGCAAGCGCTAAAAGTTCCTCTGAGTGAGGTTGAAAA
>JAZFYO010000118.1:0-3437 GCA_036443615.1 Binatia bacterium
ACTTCAGAACATTCACCCCGTGAAATAGCGGCTAGAGGAGATTATTTCATGGGGTCATCCCTGCACTTACTTACAGGGCGTTCTGTGGTACAGGGTAAATCTTGGTGGGCCGCCGGGGGCTCGAACCCCGGACCCGCTGATTAAGAGTCAGCTGCTCTACCAACTGAGCTAGCGGCCCACAAGATAATCAATAGTGAAAAGTGAGTGTCACTTTTCACTACCTTAATATTTTTTGGGGTGAGTGAAGGGACTTGAACCCTCAACCCCTGGAGCCACAGTCCAGTGCTCTAACCAATTGAGCTACACTCACCACGGCTCAAACCTCAGTGGCGCGCCAGAAGGGATTCGAACCCCTGACCTACGGCTTAGAAGGCCGTTGCTCTATCCACCTGAGCTACTGGCGCCAGGAAAAGTCATGTGTGGCGAGCGATGAGCCAAGAGTTCGCCCCCACCCCCTCATTTCTTATACCTCATCACTTGGTTTTTGGTCGGGGCGAGCCGATTTGAACGGCCGACCCCCTGCGCCCAAGGCAGGTGCGCTACCAGGCTGCGCTACGCCCCGTCAGCCACAAGCAAGGCCATTTTACATGGCGGCGAGACGAATTCAACCCCGATCCTGACCATGATTTGGAGACTTTCTCGGATCGTTGAAGAACTGAAGTGGTTTTCGTGATGAGGTCAGGATCGGGGTCAAGGTTTGCCTACCAGGCAAAGGAGAGAAGGAAAGGCCTCTGTTAACTTTTTTAATGCCTTACCTCGATGGCTCACTAAGCTTTTGGTTTCCCGGTCAAGCTCTGCAAAGGTCTTTTCGAAAGGAGGATAGAAAAAGAGCGGATCATAACCAAACCCTTTTACCCCCTTGGGGGTAAAGGCAATCCACCCCTCGCACTCCCCTCGAAAAACCCACTCTGCGCCAGCCGGGGAAAGCGGCGTACAGAGGGCAATCACACAGACAAATCTTGCCCCCCTCTTCTGCCGGGGAATCGTTGCCAATTCGCGCAACAGCTTCTCATTGTTTTTAAGCTCATCCGCCTCCTCGCCGCTATAACGGGCAGAATAAATTCCTGGAGCCCCACCGAGGGCATCCACCTCTAGTCCCGAATCATCCGCCAAAGTGACATAGCCGGAGAAATCAGCAAGGGCACGGGCCTTCTTACGAGCATTTTCCTCGAAGCTCTCTCCATCCTCTACGATCTTCGGCCACGTGCCGAGCCTGGTCAGGGGGATGACCTGCAAGGGGAGGTCCTTGAGGACGGCCTCGACCTCGAGTAGCTTACCCGAATTGGTTGTCCCAACTAAAATTTCCACAAAGAGAGGGCTTAAAGGACTGCGGCAAGCACCCTTTTCTGAACCTGGAGAAGCTCTCGAATCCCTATCCGAGCAACTTCAACGATGCGGTCCAATTTCGCCTTCGTAAAAGGAGTGATCTCTGCGGTTCCCTGCACCTCCACAAATTTTCCCGATCCGGTCATGACAAGGTTCATGTCCACTTCGGCATGGCTGTCCTCTTCGGAGTTGAGATCCAGGAGAACCTTGCCGTCCACGATACCAACGCTCACCGCAGCTACGGCATCCTTAATCAGGGCCTGCTTTGTAATCCTTTTTTCACTCCAACGGTGTGCAGCTTCGGCCAGGGCGACATAGGCTCCAGTAATAGAGGCGGTCCGCGTACCTCCATCGGCCTGGATCACATCACAGTCTATCCAAACCGTCTTCTCCCCCAGGGCTTCCAGATTGGCTATGGCCCTGAGACTCCGGCCAATGAGCCTTTGGATCTCATGGGTCCTGCCCCCGATTCTTCCCCTGGCCGCCTCACGCGCAATACGGGTCGGAGACGACGAGGGGAGCATGCCGTATTCGGCCGTGATCCAGCCCCTACCAGAATTGCGCAAAAAGGGAGGGACCCTGTCCTCTAACTTGGCCGCGCATATCACCCGCGTGTCGCCCATCTCGATCATGACCGAACCATCCGTTCGCTTGATATAGCCTGGAGTAATGTTAACTGACCTAAGCTCCCGTTCTTTTCTCCCATCCACTCGCATTGGCTAAGACTAATCACCACTGCGCTTCTCTTGTCAAACGCCTGCGATTTTGCCAGAGAGAATGATCTGATATGGTTTACCCCGTACCACAGAGCGCCCCCTGAGGAGTTGAGGTCTATTACTCCACGGGGGGGGGGGGAGTGCCCCAACGTTACGGACGTGAGTCTGTGCTACGGGGTTCTCTCATCACCCGGTTAGAAAGGGAACATGCAGCATGGCAGTGATTGATCGGTTAAGCGAATATCTCGTGAAGGCCCGCACGGCGGAGCTTCCAGCGGAAGTTGCCAGGAAGGGAAAGCACCATATTTTGGATACGCTCGCCGCAATGGTCTCCGGATTGGGACTCAGACCCGGACGTCTGGCTCTTCGATATGCCCGAAGCCAGCGCGGGGTACGTGAGTCGACCGTGGTGGGGGGAGGAAGAATCATGGCCCCTGCAGCCACAGCTGCACTGGTCAATGGAATCCTGGCTCACGCCGACGAGACCGATGACACCCATTGGTCCTCCAGAACCCATCCGGGCTGCGCGATCATACCTGCCGCGCTCTCAATGGCTGAAAAAGAAAACAGCGATGGCAGGACGCTGCTCAACGCCGTCGTTGCCGGTTACGATATAGGCTGCCGCATCACCCGTGCCCTCGGAGTCGCGCACACAGGCTTTCACAGTACCCACAGCATTGGAGGGACGTTTGGGGCTGCGGCAGCGGCAAGCACGCTCGCTTCTTTGAGTGCCCAACAGATTCGTTGGGCCCTCTCTTACGCCGCGCAGCAAGCCTCGGGGATACGGTCCTGGGTTGCCGACAGCGACCACATAGAGAAGGCATTTGACTTCGGCGGCATGCCGGCACGAAACGGTGTAAGTGCAGCCACTTTGGTTCAGATTGGATTCACCGGCATGGTCGACGTATTTGAGGGGGAAAAGAACTTCCTCAGTGCCTACTCACCATCCCCGGAGCCAGGGCGACTAGTTCAGGACCTAGGGAGCAGCTATGAGATCATGACCACATCAATCAAGCTCTTCCCGGTCGGAGCCCCGATCCAGGCGGCCGCCGAGGCCCTGCTCCTAATAAAGGAGCGGCACGATCTTCGCCCGGAAAGTATTGAGAGGGTCGTGGTCCGGCTTCCGGTGGACGGTGCCGAGACCGTCAACGACCGTCATATGCCTGATATTAACCTTCAATACATCATAGCGGTCATCCTGCTCGATGGTAACCTTAGCTTCGAAGCAGCTCACGACTATCGGCGGATGAAGGAGAAGCGGCTTGTGAAAATGAAGGCACGAGTCCAACTGCTTCCCGACGAGTCTTTGTCGCACGCCCAGATCCCCCGCCAGGGGATTGTCGAAGTTACAACTCAAAGCGGAGAGAACTTCAGGGAGCACGTGGTCAGCGCGCG
>JAZFYO010000119.1:0-5078 GCA_036443615.1 Binatia bacterium
ATAAGAGGGTAATTTGACCGGTTATGTCACCATTCTTGACTTTATAGAAAGATCACTTATATTTTAGAATCACAAAGTCCAAGATCGTCAATAGGCAAGGAATAACTGCAGAGTTTTAGGGAGGGGCAATGGCAAAGACCTTTGAACAGCTCATGAGCGAGGCCCGTAAAGAGGTCAAAGAGCTTTCTGTTCAGGAAGTAAAAGACCTGTTGGGGAAGAACGGAAAGCATCTTCTGCTAGACGTTCGTGAGAAGGAAGAGTTTCGTGAGGGGCATTTAGCGGAGGCTGTTTCGCTGCCCCGCGGATTTCTCGAGATAAAGGTGGAGACGACCGTTCCCGACCAGTCAACTCCGGTAATCGCTTACTGTGCTGGCGGAGTACGCTCCTTACTAGCTGCCAAGGCCATGAAGGAGATGGGTTATAAAGAAGTTTTCTCGATGTCGGGCGGATATACGGCATGGAAGGCAGCGGGATACAAGTGGGCCGAGGAGCGCCAATTCAGCGCCGAACAGTCGACCAGATACAGCCGTCACTTCATGCTTCCAGAGGTGGGAGAGAATGGACAGGCAAAGCTACTCGATGCCAAGGTACTGATGGTCGGAGCCGGTGGGCTGGGTTCCCCGTCAGCTTACTATCTGGCGGCGGCCGGTGTGGGGACAATGGGAATCATTGACGATGATGTAGTGGATCTATCCAACCTCCAAAGGCAGATCCTCCACACCCAGGACCGAATCGGCCAACCCAAGACCGAATCAGCCAAGCAGACTATCCAGGCACTCAACCCGGATGTCCGCGTCATCACGTACCAGGAAAAGCTGACCTCTAAAAATATCATGGATATCATCAAAGACTACGACATCGTGGTCGATGGCTGTGACAATTTCCCTACCCGTTACCTTATTAACGACGCCTGCGTGATGGCCAAGAAGCCCAATGTTCATGGAAGCATCTTTCAATTCGAGGGTCAGGCCTCCGTCTTTGATCCCGGCAACGGCCCTTGCTATCGCTGTCTCTACCCGCAGCCCCCTCCGGCCGAAATGGCCCCCAACTGCCAAGAGGCCGGTGTCCTGGGTGTTTTGCCGGGACTCATAGGGGTCATTCAGGCGATTGAGACCATAAAGATTATCCTGGGCAAAGGTGACACATTGGCCGGGAGGCTCTTGTGCTTCAACACCCTCACCATGGAAATCACGACTCTCAATCTGAAGGCCGATCCCTCCTGCCCTGTATGTGGGGAAAACCCCTCGATCGACCACCTCATCGATTACGAGGAGTTCTGCAATCTCAGGGCTACTCATGTAGCCTAGAAAAATCTTGATAGTCCGGCCCAAGAAAGGCCGATGTTTTGCGTCGGCCTTTCTTTTTTTATATAAACACATTCCATGAAAACCATTTTCCTTCTGCGGCACGGCGAAACCGCCTGGAATAAGGAGGGGCGCGTCATGGGACGGCTGGAGATCCCCCTCAACCGAAAGGGAATAGCTCAGGCAAAGCGCATAGCCAGGCTCTTGCCAAACCTGGATGTCCATGCAATCTACAGCAGCCCGCTCAAGCGGGCTCTGGACACCGCCCTGATACAGGTGGAGCAAAATAAAATGCCTCTGAAAATCGAGCCTAACATCACCGAGGTCGCCTTTGGACGGTGGGAAGGCTATCGGTTTGATGATCTTATAAAAGACGATGCCTACCTCCGGTTTCTGAAATCGCCCCTGAAGTCAGCCGTTCCCGGTGGGGAAACCATCTTAGGGGTGCAAAAAAGAGGGCTAAAGGCTATGCAGCGAGCAACGCGGGAGGTCCCGAAAGGCCGCATTCTTCTTGTCTCTCATGCCGACGTGATCCGTGCGATCCTCTGCCATTACTTACGGCTCCCCCTGCAGGAGTTTCGCCGTCTGCGAATCGACAACGGCTCCCTGAGTGTCATTGAGGTAGACGGTGCCTGGGCCGAGATAAAAGTCATGAACTACATCCCCGATATAACTCGTATGAGAAAATAGCCTTATTGGGGCCTCAAGCCCAACCTCACTCGAAAGACCAGATCCAATACCGACTGAGACCTATAGGTACGGGGTTCTTTGAGGGCGAACGGTTATCTCAACAGGGCAACTCGTAGGGGGGCAGGTCAAAACAAACAACACCGTTTGGGCAACATCCTCGGGCCGGATCATCTTACTTCTGTCCAGCTTGCGCGTGGGCGGAATCATCTGGGTATCCACAAAGCCCGATAGAATTACCGACACCCTGATTCCATACTCTCGTACCTCTTCGAACAGAGACTGAGTAAAACCGACCAGACCGAACTTGGAGGCCGAGTAGGCAGCGGCATTGGCATGACCCGCCCTGCCAGAGATGGAAGCTATGTTGACTATGGCGCCTCCCTTCCCCCCGATCATAGTTGGAAGGACCAACCTGCTCAGAACCATCGGGGCACGCAGGTTGGTTTGAAATGTCTGATCCCAGTCATGGACCTTCCCTTTTACAACAGGAGCGGTCTTACCCCATCCGGCATTGTTAACGAGAATGTCGATTGAGCCCCATTCCTTTAATGTCTGGGAAATCAGACGCTCCATCTCCTCATCATGGGTCAGGTCCGTTGGAATAACCAACACCTCCCCGTTGTCACTGATTATCTCATCCCTGACAGCCTCCAGTTGAGACTCGTTACGGGCGGCCAGGACAACCCGCGAACCTGAGCGACCGAGAAGGAGGGAAATGGCCCTACCAATTCCCCTACCTGCACCTGTAACGATCGAGACCTTTCCGGCCAATGGCTTCATGAAGAACCTATGGGCGATTTTTCGCCCACCCTATCACTCGCTAATGGAAGGTAGGATCGGATTCTGTCAGCGGCAAGATTGTTGGAGAACCCTGATGGTGGATAATTAACCATCCCTCAGGCCTCCTCTCATAGATATTGGTCGCGAGCACGACCCCTGTTGAGGTCTCCTCTCCGACCTGGCTGGTGATATTTTCGTAGACAGTGACCCAGGCCAGCGGGCCCCAGACGCGAATCCGTTCCTCCGTAAGCAAGAAGTGCATCTCCTGGGTATTTTTAAAGATCTCCCGCCAGCTCGTCATCACGGCCTCCCAGCCTGCCACCAGACTCCAGCCAGGATGGATACATTGGACGTAACTCTCCTTGAGCCAGATTTTCTCCATTCTTCCAATATCCAGCCCCTCAAAGGCTGTATAAAAGGCCCCGTTGGCCTCGTGAACGTCATTCCGCTCATCCGGCATCCTGCTCTCCTTAATGCGCGGGCTTGGGCGCCATGAAGACGAGTAGGACCAGCCGGTTCGGGCCGGCGTTACTCACTCCATGTCTTTCACCTGATGGCGCCAGCGCCATCTCATCCTTCTCCAGGTGCCTCTCGTCCTCGCCAATCTGAAAGAGGCCTTTTCCCTGGAGAACAAAGTAGACTTTGTCAGACCCCTCGTGGCTGTGAACCGGTTGCGACTGGCCAGGTTCAAAGCAATAAAGATCGCAAAACATCCGGTCGGTTTCAAACAGGCCGTTTTTCTTCATTTTCTCCTGCGCGAATTGCAGCGAATTGGAAACTTTTACGAATTTTTTTGCCATTGTCCCCCTCCGAAAAAAAACCCTATCACAGCGACCGCCCGATGCAAAATGGGAGAGGATCTGATATTTTTAACCCATGATCGGTATCTTGATCCGTTACCACGAAGTGGCCCTGAAAAAAGGCAATCGCCCCTACTTCATTGAACTGCTTAAGAAAAACCTCATTTCCTCGGTAAGAGATCTCGGCCTCAAAGAAGTCAGAAAATTGCAGGCTCGGCTGCTTTTGCTCCTAAGTGACAACGTAGACAAGGAGGAGGTACGCCGCCGGGTGGTCGCAGTTTTCGGCGTGGCCAATTTCTCCTTCGTAGAGCGGACCCCCGTTGACCTGAAAATCCTTAAGTCAAGGATCCTTGAGTCCTTGAACGGGAGGCATTTCAATTCTTTTCGAGTCGAAACCAAGAGAGGAGACAAAACGTTTCCCTTCACCTCAACTGAGATTAATCGCGAGGTCGGGGCTGCCGTTAAAGAAATATCAGGAGCCCGCGTCGATCTCAAAAATGCCGAATTCGTAGTTTTTATCGAGATCCTTTCCCATGACGCCTTCTTTGGTTTCGATAAGATCTCCGGGCCCGGCGGATTACCCGTGGGAGTGAGCGGAAGGGTCGTTTCTCTGATATCCGGCGGAATAGACTCTCCGGTCGCCTCCTATCGGATGATGCAAAGGGGATGCAAGCTCGCCTTCGTCCACTTCCATAGCTCCCCCTATTTGGACAAAACCTCACAGGAAAAAGTCCACGAGCTGGTAAAAATCCTCACCCATCATCAGTTTTCCTCCCGCCTCTATCTGGTCCCTTTTGGCGAGGTCCAGCGACAGATTGTGGCAGCAGTCATGAGACCGCTCAGGGTGGTCCTTTACAGGAGAATGATGATCAGGATTGCTGACTTCATTGCGTCGCGGCAGAGGGCCACTGCACTAGTCACAGGTGAGAGCCTGGGCCAGGTGGCTTCTCAGACCCTCCAGAACATAACCGTGATCGAAAAGGCATCCACCTTGCCGATTCTCCGACCGCTTATCGGGATGGACAAACAAGAAATTGTGGACCAGGCTAGAAAAATCGGAACCTTTGAGGTCTCGGTGATACCAGACCAGGACTGCTGCCAGCTCTTTGTACCCCCTCACCCGGCCACTAAGGCTGAATTAACCGAGGTGGAAGAGGCCGAATCTCAACTAGACCTTCCGGCCCTGACAAGAGAAGCGGCGGAGAATGCCGAAGTCAGAGACCTCAAGTTTCCATGAAGTGATCGAGTGTGCTCTCCGTCAGATAGTGTGGTGTGAGATGTCTCTTTGACCGTGTTCGACTGGGGGAGATGGCGATTGCACCTATCCATTCCTGTTACTTAGGGCTTCGGGGACTTCCTTCGCTCCACGGGCCTCCCGCAGCGACCCCGACGGGGCTTGCTTGGTTTTCCTCGGGGTACGAGGTCTCCAACCGTGGGCAATGGGCCTGTGCCTTGAGGGCCCCACCCGATCCTGCCCCGTGGGTGCTATCACCTGAGGTAGGGG
>JAZFYO010000120.1:0-12757 GCA_036443615.1 Binatia bacterium
CCTTGCCTCTCCTCGGGGAACGAGCCTTTCGCCCGCGGGCAATGGGACTGTACCTTGAAGGCCCCACCCTATCATGCCCCAAGGTACTTACTCCTCAGGTCTGGGCCTGACGGAACCTCTACGTTCAGGTGCCCGCGGCCTTCCGTCTCGCTCCCCTCGGAGCAGTATTTGTGGGCGAGGGGGTCTGCTCCGAAAAAGGGAAACATCCGACACTGAACGTTCCCACAGAGAGAAATCAGGTTATAGCGAGAGAGAATATCACCACGAAGGGCACGAAGGACACAAAGTGAAATTAGCTTGTGAAATTCTTCGTGATCTTCGTGTACTTCGTGGTAGACAAATACTATAACATTTCAGCGGAGTTGAGGTTTAGCAGGGCATTTAACATGGTAATACGCCTTGCCGATGCCCTGACACCGTCCAGCCTATCCTGAATCCTTTGTAACGTCGTAGTCTGCATAGACTTGTGGTATAAGCTACAGGACAACGTCATTGGTGTCCAATTTTTTCCGGGATTAATACCTTAGGCAAAGAAAATCCACTAAAACTGTTTATAAGCTGTTGATAACTTGGGTTTGGATCCCTGTGCAGGGCTAGAAATAGGTTTGGGCAACAGATTGCATAAATAATAATCAAAAGAAGCCTAGGAAAATCACGAACCTGGAAAATAGTTTCCTATTTCCCTCTCAATGCGGTTATCTCAGAAAACGGTCTGGGTTGTCGGAAATGGTGGTTCAGCGAATCCGTTGGACTGTCGTCCGCCGGAAAAATTTGCGGGTTGTCTGGTGCAAACAATGAAAGACATTTGGGTGGTGATTGGAGGAACTTGTTGTATAGAAACTATTGCGATCTGGACGGTTCACTTTGAGAGGGGATTCGTCGCGGGATCTGCTTTGAATCTTCTCCTGGTCGGAGGTTTGAACTCCTTGATCCATTCCGGGTCCGGCAGGATCTCTCTGGCGAGATAAGCTGGATGGACTAGGGATAGACCTGAGCTAGTGTCTCTTTTCGACCGTGGCGAGGAGAGATACCAGCCGGGACTTTTTTGTTTCACCCCCTTGAGGTCTCTGCACGATCCTCTCGAGCCCTTTGAACTTTTCCTGCACGGACTGTTTGATCATCCTCACCTCTGTCTCTCTTGCCTCTAGGAGCAGGTTCCTGTCCCGCAGATCAGCCCTAAGCCTTTCCAGTTCAGCCGACATGCTTTGGAGGAGATCTTTTTCCCGCCCTTCTTCCAACGGGGCCTCTTTTTCTGTCAATTGGCATTCCAGGTCATGGATTCTGGCCGCTAGGGTTTCTTCCTGCTGCTTCGCGGCGGAATCTCTCTCCCGGAGGAATTTCTCCTTCTCTAGGAGCTGCCGACTAAATTCTTCCTCCATGGTCCGCGTGACCATCTTGACCTCCGCCTCCTTAGCCGTAAGCATTGCGTCTCTTTCCTGGATCTGTATCCTGAGCCTCTCAGCCTCGGCGGCCATACCTTTTAGATCCTCAGCCGAGGTGATGCCTTTCTCCCCATTGTGATCCAGCAAATTTATGGTGACCACGTCTTCTTCCCGGAGGGTAACGATGTCCTGGGAGCCACCGGTAAGCTCATCCAATTTTGATCTCAGGTCATTAAGGTCAGCCTGGCGGCTTTCGAGAAGCGATTCTTTTTCTCTAAGCTGCTCTTCCAGGCCTTGGATCTCGGCAGTGAAGCTCTCTTCCAGTTGCAAGCTGGAGGACTCTTTTTTGCGGAGGGCCTTCTCCCTTTCCTGGAGCTGAGCCTCCAGCAGGCCAACCTTCGCCTCGGTTTGGGATCGAAGAATTGCAATCTCGGAGTCGTGTTTCTCTAAAAGCCCTGGGAGGGCCTCTTTTTCTGTAACTAGCTGATTTAGCTCTTGGATCTTGGAGGTGAGGCTCTCTCCCAGATGCTTGATAGCGGACTCTTTCGACCGGAGAGTCTCCTCCCTGTCTTGGAGTTGAGCCTCCAGCAGGCTGACCTTTGCCTCAGTTTCGGACCTGAGAATCGTGATCTCGGAGTTAAGTCTCTCGAGAAGGCTTGAGAGGTTCTCTTTTTCTGTGACCAGTTGATTTAGCTCTTGGATTTTAGTGTTGAGGTTCTCCTCCATTTCTTGGAGCTGAGCCTCATGCATGCTAACCTTTGCCTCAGTTTCGGACCTGAGAATTGTGATCTCGGAGTTGTGTTTCTCTAGAAGGCCTGCGAGGGCCTCTTTTTCTGTGACCAGTTGATTTATTTCTTTGATCTTAGCGGTGAGGTTCTCCTCCAGTTGCCTGATCGCGGACTCTTTCAATCGGAGGCTCTCCTCCATTTCTTGGAGCTGAGCCTCCAGCAGATCAATCTTTTCCTCCGCCCTTTGCCTGAGTTCCTCGTACTGTTTTGCTTCGTTGGAGGCGGTAGCTTCTGCCTCTTGCAGAATGGCCTCCATCTTTTCGATGCCGGTTAGGAGGGCCTCCTTGAGCTCGGTTAAGTTAATGCCTATGACTTCAACCGACTGGCTGCTTTTCCCTTCTTCCAAATTAGCCATAGAAGTAGTCTTTCTTTCTACCTTTCTAAAGGGTCAAGCTTACTGAAGTGAATGTCGGAAAACAAGCTTTTAAGGACGCTATTTAATCTGGTAGCTGGAATCGTACCAAAATCAATTATTCGGAAATCTTTGCAAATTCAATTAGTTAAATCTTTAGTAAAAATTCATCAGGCTGTGAATTTATGCATTAATGTACGAAATTTTCTCCTCATGGGAGGCTTTCTTCAGAATCTGCAGCCCGTATATGGCTTAGGTCGTTATGCCGAATCAGCTTCCAGCCTTCATGCGGGAGGTAGCTAATGCGCGTTAATCCCGAGGGGTCAACATGGAAACGGCGGTAATCATTAAGGGGAGTTTCTGTGATGCGACAGAGAACAGTCACAATCGGGAACTGGTGGCTCACCACGACGACGGACGCAAAGGGGGGATGACTTCGTCCGATCTCCTCAATTCCCTTCCATGTCCTTTTTTCTACATCGGCAATACACTCGCCCCCGGGGACAGGGAGGTGAGCAGGTTGCTCCCTCCATGTGCCGATAAACTCCGGGTAGTTGGCATGGATCTCCTTAAATGTCAGGCCTTCGAAAATTCCGTGGTCCAACTCACGGAGATCGCTTCTAACCCTCACCTCTAGTCCGTGGTGTTTGCTGATGGCACGGGCAGTCTGGGTAGCCCTTTTCAGGTTGCTTGAATAGACGGCATCTATTTTCTCTTTGCTAAGTAATTCTCCTACACCTGTGGCCTGCCGGATCCCGGTCTCGTTGAGATTCAGGTCCGTTACTCCTTGGCACCTTCCTTGAAGGTTCCAATCGGTTTCTCCATGCCGCAGCAGACAAATTTCCATTGAACCGTGACCGGGAGAATGGCTTTTTGGCGGTCCAGGCCTAAACCCCTTCCAGGGCTTCGGGCCGCACCTCGATGCGTGCCTTGACTTTAAGGCTTTCGACGAATCTCTGTAAGGCCCTTTGATGCTTCTCGCTCAGTGTATTTTCCTCGAGAAGCGGTTTCTCCTTTTCGAAGACATCCATATCTGCATCTTGACTCTCTTTAAAGGCAATGATGTAAGCAGCGTCTCTCACTGTAAATATCTGGTCTGGGATGGGCTGTTGAGAAGAAATCAGTAATCCATTTGGTTGGACTTCTTGTAGGGTGCCAATTTCGGGAAACTCAGGATCTTTGCGGCGGAAAAAGCCCGTCTCCTTTAGCTTGAGGTTGTGCTGACGTGCGAACGCGTTGATATCCTTTTTCTCTTTGAGTTGGCCAAGCAACAAGGTGGTTTTTTTTGTTGCCAGCTCCATGGCCGCATTGTCTTTTAATTTTTTTTCTAAATCAGAGCGAATCGTGTCAAGGGGCATGACCCTTGGCTCTTTTCTTTCCTTTAAATTCATCAGGAAAGCGGCCTTAGTTCCCTCGACCACGGGGCTAATCTGTTTAGAGGATAGGGCGAAGGCGGTTCTGTAGAATGCCTCGACAGGGCCAATCTCTAGTAGCACTTCGTTGCGTGTGAAGAATCTGCTCACCTTTACAGGGAGCTGTCTCTCTTTGGCAAGTTCGGAGATTGTCGTTCCATCAAGAGCGTTCCCTCGATCCGTCTCAGCTGCCCTGACTGCTTCATTCCTTCCTTGATCTTCTTTGATTGTACGGATGATTTCTTTTTCTGCCTCCTTCAAGCTTTTGATCCTCTCTTCTCTGATCTCCTTCACTTTAAGGACGTGAAACCCTAAAGGAGTCTCCACGACATTGCTGATCTCCCCTTTATTTAAGGAGAAGGCGACCTCTTCGAGCGGGGGCAGTAATTGTCCCGCCGTGAAAAACACGGCATCTCCCTTCTGAGCGGCGCTGGGATCGTCGGAGTGTTCTTTAACCAGCTGGGCGAAGTCTTTTCCATCCCGGGCCTCGCTGAGCACTCCGTCGGCTTTGAGGCGGGCCTTCTCTCTTTCCTTTTCGGAACTCTCTTCTGCAGGGGCGCTGGAGAAATAGTGCTGCAACCTTACTGCCTTGCGTTCGCGGAATCGCGAATCTCGGGTAACATTATAAAAATCCTCGATCTCTTTTTGACTAACCTGAACCTTGGCGGAGAAGTGGGTGAATGGGTAGGTCAGGTATTCAACCTGAACCCGCAGGGGTTCTCGCAAGGCTTCCTTGTTCCGCTCGTAGTACTCCTTGATGTCCTCCGCGGTGACCTTGGCCTGCTGCATGAAGTCTTTGGCTGGTAAACGGATGAAATAAAGATTAAGCCTTTCATTCTCCAAGCGGTACCGGTCTCGTAACTCAGTCTCTGTGACATGAACCGAGTCCCGGATGATATCAAAGAGCCTTTGAATGATAAGCTCTTCTCTCTGTTCCTTTTCAAATCGGGCGGGGGTGATGCGATTGGCTCGAAGGATTCGGAGGTAAAGGTCTTGGTTAAAACTGCCATCGACCTGGAAGGCCGGCATACTGGCAATCGTGTCCATGAGCTCCTCATTGGCCACCAGTAAACCAAGCCTTTGAGCTTCCTGTAGCAGAAGGCGATTTTGAATAATCTGATCTAGAACGCTACTGCGAATATTGAGACTTTCAATGGCCTCTCGCGTCATTGTTTGCCTAAAGAGCTGCCGATACGATGCAAGGGCTCTCTGGTAGCGGGTTTCAAGTTCCCTGGCGCTGATGACCTCTCCATTTACCATGGCGACATTTTCCAGCCTCGGCTGATTGGTGTAGCTGCCCACCCCCCACAGGACAAAGACGAGAACGATAACCCCGAGGAGAAATAGGATAACCCAGGATCTTTTTCTTTTGCGCAGTATATCAAGCATGGCTTAGTCTACCTTCAGTCTCCGATCTGTTAATTCAGTAAAGGATAGAGAATCTCTCCCCCCTTTGCAACAATTCGGGTCTACCCCTATTTGCCTTGATCGAGTCATGCAAATCTGTTATTTTTTGAGTTCTTAGCCCTTGTTCCCTTAAGATACAAAAGGAGTCTCAAGATGTTTCTGAATCCTCTATTCGGCCTTTTTTCAAATGACCTTGCTATTGATCTGGGCACTGCTAATACCCTGATTTATGTGAAGCGCGAGGGGATAGTCTGCAATGAACCTTCCGTTGTTGCAGTGCAAAGAAATGATCGTGGTGGGAAGAGGGTCCTGGCCGTAGGTACTGAGGCCAAGAGGATGCTCGGGAGGACGCCGGGCAGCATTGTGGCTATTCGGCCTTTAAAAGACGGCGTGATTGCGGACTTCGAGATCACCGAGGCGATGCTCCGGTACTTTATTCACAAGGTTCATAATCGAAATACCCTGGTTCGTCCGCGCATTATTATTGGGGTCCCCTTTGGCATCACGGAGGTGGAAAAGCGGGCGGTCCGAGAATCGGCGGAGTCAGCCGGGGCAAGGGAGGTCTATCTCATTGAGCAGCCTATGGCAGCTGCGATCGGGGCCGGACTTCCTATCACGGAGCCGACTGGTAACATGATTGTGGATATCGGTGGCGGGACTACCGAGGTAGCAGTCATCTCCCTTTCTGGGATTGTCTTTTCGAGGTCGATACGCGTCGGAGGAGACAAAATGGACGAGGCCATTACCCAGTTTATTAAAAGAAAACACAACTTGCTGGTGGGAGAGAGAACGTCCGAGTTGATCAAGATCACCATTGGCTCAGCCTATCCTGGGGAGGAAAGCCAGACGATGGAGATCAAAGGCCGTGATGTCGTGGCTGGCATTCCGAAGACCGTGATAATTACCGATGGGGAGATTCGGGATTCCCTGCTGGATCCGATCAATCAGGTTGTCGAGGCGGTACGCGTTTCCCTGGAACGGACCCCTCCGGAACTGGCGTCGGATATTGTGGACCGCGGTATTATCCTTGCGGGCGGGGGCTCGCTGCTTAGGAATCTGGATGCGTTACTGAAAGAGGAGACAGGACTGCCGGTCATGCTTGCCGATGACCCCTTGACTTCAGTGGTCATGGGTGCAGGAAAAACACTGGATGAGATTTCCTTACTCCGGGAAGTTTCCATCCACTAGCCACGGTAGAAAACTGGTCTGTCCCACTTCTTAGGGATCTAAAGCCGCCTGTGATTTATTTTTTTCGCCGACATCAGGTCTTGCTGACCTCCTTCATTTGTCTGTTGGGCTCGCTTTACATCCTCGGTGCTGCTTCCACAGGTCGCCTTCAGGGGGATCCCGTTGGCCCTCTCCTGTTGGGGTCTATGCGCCCATTGCAGATAGGGCTTCAGACCATAGTGGTGGGGGTGAGAAGGATCAGGGACAGGTATAGGTCTTTGAATAACATGCGGTTGGAGAACCAAAGCCTGAAGGGGCGAATCGTGGAGCTGGAGGCGCGGATGGAGGGGCTCTTGGAATCCGAGGCGATCAACCACCGATTGCAGAAATTGCTCGACTTGAAGACCCGGGTACCAGGCCGGTCGGTTAGCGCTGCCGTGATCGGAAACAGCGCCAGCACGTGGTTCCAAAGCCTTACGATCAACAAGGGGGAAAATGACGGCATCCGCAAGGGGATGGCAGTGATCTCCTCCGTGGGAATTGTAGGTCAGGTTGTGGTTGTCGCCCGGAGGATCGCCAAGGTCTTGCTCATAACGGACCGTAGCAGCGGGGTGGATGTAATTTCCCGTAGGAGTAGGGCCCGGGGAATCGTTTCCGGTTCCCTCGATAACGGCCCGGTGATGAAGTACGTGAAGAGAAACGAGGATATCCGGGAAGGGGACCGATTGATCACTTCAGGTTTAGACGGCATCTTCCCCAAGGGTCTACTGGTTGGAACTGTGGGCAAAGTGCGTAAGGAGTCTAATGGCCATTTCCAGCATGTGGAGGTTGCATTGGCTGTCGACCCATCGCAGATTGAAGAGGTGCTAGTGACCTCCGCTGGTGGTGATTCGTTGGATCATTAACAGAGGCAGCGGTCCTGTGTCGTCTATGCCTTGAGTGTCAAATGAAATTGTCTCTGCTGTTTTTGTTGACTGGTTTCTTCCTGGTCCTTTTGCAGACAACGCTCCGGCTGGGTCCTATAGTGCCGGACCTGACTCTGATCCTCTGCGTCTATTGGGCGTTGAACCGGCCCACGGTCGGCGCTGTCCTGGGTTCTTTTATCCTGGGTTATGCCGTAGACGTTTTTTCCAGCCCGCTCCTGGGCGTTAATGCCTTTGCCATGTCTGTTGTGTTTCTTGCTGCCTATCTGAGCTCTCGCTACCTCTGGGTCCACAACCGGCTTTCGAGTGTCGCCGTGGTCTTTTTCGCCTCGTGGGTTAAGGTAGGAGCACTGTTTATGGTCCAGACCGTTTTTATAGCCACAGTGGGCCTGTTTAAATATGTTCTCCTTGAGGCCTTGTTTGCTGCAGTGCTGGCACCTGGGCTCTTTTTTCTCCTGAGGCGAGAACAGAGTTATATGGAAGAGGTGCAGACCGTCCCGTAACCCATGCTCCCCCTAACATCTAGTACAGAGGTTGACGAGCAGTTTCGCCGCCGCACGCTTCTTGTGATCGTAGCCGTCTCCATCGTATTTCTTTTGCTAGCGGCCCGCCTCTTGGTACTTCAGGTCTTGCAGGGAGAGCGTTTTACCTACCTCTCTGAAAACAACCGAGTCCGACTCAAGAGGATACCAGGTATCCGGGGGACGGTCTTTGACCGTAAGGGACGCCTGCTGGCCCATAGCCCTCCGGCCTTTGATCTTCTTCTTGTTCCCGAAGATGCAGAAGAACCAGAAGTTACCTTGCGCCGTTTAGCTCTTCTTCTCGGCTGGGATGAAAGGGAGCTTCTCGGAGTTCTCAGCAATAACAGGTCACGGCCGCCTTTTGGTGAGATTATCCTCAGGAAGGATATTGACTGGCGTTCGGTTGTGGCAGTGGAAACACATCAGATAGATCTGCCTGGTGTCACACTGCGGATCCGTCCCAAGCGTAGCTATCCGGATAAAGGAATGACCGCTCATCTCCTCGGCTACCTAGGCGAGATCAATCCTGGGCAGCTGAGATCATTGGGAAATAGAGGATACCGCTTGGGGGATGAGATTGGGCGATTTGGTCTGGAAAAAACTTTAGAGGAGCATCTCCGGGGTAAGAGTGGGGGGCAGCAGGTGGAGGTCAATGCCCTCGGTCGACAGGTCAGGGTCCTCTTTCAAGTAAAAGACGTGCCGGGATACAGCACCTTTTTAACCATTGATCGAGACCTCCAGGAAATTGCCTATCAGGCCCTAGACGGAAAGGAAGGGGTCATCATTGCCCTGGAGGCCAACAGCGGAGCAATCCTGGCGCTGGTCAGTGCACCCGCGTTTGACCCGAACCTCTTTGCCCGGGGGATCACGGCACAGGAATGGCGGGCTATCCTAGGGGACGAGACGCACCCTCTGCAAAATCGGGCTATTCAAGGCCAGTACCCTCCGGGTTCCATCTTCAAGATGGTTTTGGCTATAGCCGCCCTGGAAGAAGGCGTGATTGAACCCGATACGCGTCTGTTCTGCAACGGCTCTCTAGCCGTCGGCAGGCGGGTCTTTCGTGACTGGAAAAAGGAGGGACACGGAGAGGTCGACCTCCATAAGGGACTCGTGGAGTCCTGCGATGTCTACTTTTATCAGCTCGGTCTGCAACTCGGAGTAGACCGGATTGCCCGGTATGCCAGGATATTAGGCCTAGGAGAGAAGACCGGGATCGCGCTTCAGGGGGAGAAGGAGGGACTGATTCCAGACACTCGTTGGAAGATGAAAGAGTATGGTCAACGGTGGTTTACGGGAGAGACGCCATCAGTGGCGATTGGACAGGGGTATGTCAGTGTTACTCCTCTTCAGATGGCATCCTTGATGGCGGCTGTAGCAAACGGGGGGACACTCTATCGGCCCTGGTTTGTGCGCAAATTGGAATCTGTCGATGGAACAGTGATTCGTGAATATGGACCCCAAAAGATTCGGTCCCTTCCCTTTAAGAAAGACACCTTGGATCGCCTCCGCAGGGCCCTCAGGGATGTGGTCAACAGTGTCAAGGGGACTGGGAGTGAGGCGAGGTCTGATCTGGTCGAGATTGCAGGAAAGACAGGGACGGCTCAGCTCGCAAAGATGCGTGGGGCGGTTATCAAAAGCGAGGACCTCCCGTATTCCATCAGAGACCACGCCTGGTTTATGGCCTACGCCCCAAATGAGCGGCCTGAGATTGTCGTGGCGGTATTGGTGGAACACGGGGGGCATGGAGGTTCTGGGGCTGCTCCCCTGGCTAAGAAGGTAATAGACAGTTACTTTTCGCCGAAAGGACACCGCGTGGCGCTTTCCGATGGGAGAGAGGCCTCCAAGCAGGGAGAAGCCCTTGCAAATTGATCGGAGGCTTGCTTCTCACTTCGATTGGTCCCTCTTTGCCCTGGCCATGGGCCTGGCCCTCCTTGGTATCCTCACGATCCACAGCGCCACTATTGATATTACTAAGGAACCCTCCGGCCTTTTTGTTCTTAGACAACTCTACTGGCTGCTCATCGGACTGGGGGCCATGGTGGTATGCTTCACGGTGGACTATCACAGCATAGATCGCCTCACCTATCTCTTTTATTCGGGCGTATTGGTACTCCTTCTTCTGGTTCCTTTTTTTGGCACCGTTAGCGGAGGGTCCCAGCGCTGGCTCAACCTGGGGTATTTTGCCCTCCAGCCCTCCGAGCTGGGAAAGTTAGTGATGGTTTTGGTCTTGGCTAAAAAGCTTCAGTACGATGAGTTCAATGAAGGCTATCGCTTGCGTAGCCTATGGGTCTCTTTTCTGCTTGCCATCCCTATATTTGCCCTGATTATGCTGCAGCCCGACCTGGGGACCGCGGGCGTCTTTTTTCTCGTCTTCTTAAGCGTCATTCTCGTGGGAGGGCTTCGCATCCGCTCTATTCTCCGATTGGCCGGGGTGGGGATTGTGCTCCTGCCCGTGGGATGGCAGTTTTTGAAACCCTATCAGAAGATACGATTCTGGGCCTTTCTCAACCCGGAACTAGATCCCTTAGGTGCCGGGTACCATCTGATTCAGTCGAAGATCGCTATCGGGTCAGGGGGGCTGCTAGGAAAAGGATATCTTCTAGGGACTCAAAACCGACTCAATTTCTTACCTGCACAACATACCGATTTTGTCTTTTCAGTGATTGCAGAGGAATGGGGGTTCGTCGGCTGTGTAATTCTGTTGGGACTTTACCTGACCCTCATACTCTTATCCCTCAGGGTGGTGATGCGCGCGAGGGATCGTCTCGGCGCCCTGTTGGCCTTTGGAATGACTGCCATTCTCTTCTGGCAGGTCACCATCAATGTTGCCATGGTCACAGGGAATCTACCCGTAGCGGGGATCCCGCTACCGTTTCTTAGCTATGGAGGGTCCTCGCTGGTGGTGACGATGATGGCGGTTGGATTATTGATCAACGTTAGCATGAGGCGCTTTACCTTCTAGGCCAGTGCCCTCTCGATTGCATCGACCAGCCGCCCTTTAGGAACTGCACCCACGATCTGTTCCTTGACAGTGCCCTCTTTGAAGATCATCAGGTTAGGGATCCCGCGTACCGCATAGCGGGAGGGGATAGCGGGGTTGTCATCCACATTCAGTTTGGTCACTTTAAGTTTCCCCTCATAATCCTTGGCCAGGGTCTCAATCATCGGAGCAATGGATTTACATGGGCCGCACCAAGGTGCCCAGAAATCGACAAGGACAGGCAGCTGTGACTTAATCACCTCTGCTTCAAAGTTTGTGTCTCCTACGTGTGTGATATCTGCCATGATGTTTTCTCCACCCTTAGGCTTCTTAAAATTTAACCGTGCCTGTTTTCTAGATTCTTTATCCCAACCTCAGAGAGTCGAGAGGAACTCGACCAGCGTGTGTACTCCGAACCCCGTACCGCCCTTTGGGCATGTGAGCATATCTCTCTCTGCGAAGGCGGGGCCTGCAATATCCATATGGACCCAGGGAGTTTGAGCAACGAATTCTTGCAGGAAAAGGGCAGCCGTGATGGCCCCGCCGTGGGAGCCACCTATATTTTTGATGTCGGCGATACTGCTTCTGATGTCCTCCCGGTACTCCTTGACCAAAGGGAGCTCCCAGAGTTTCTCTCCCGTTTCTCGACCACAACGGAGCAGGGTTTCAACCAGGGGTCGATCGTTGCCGAATATCCCCGCCACCTGGTTTCCCAGAGCGACCATACAGGCGCCTGTCAGGGTTGCCAGGTTAATCATACAGTCGGGTTTTTCCCTAGCGGCCAGTGCCAAGGCATCGGCTAGGATCAGTCTCCCCTCGGCATCGGTATTCAGGACTTCGACCGATTTGCCGTTCAGGTAGCGGATGATATCTCCAGGCTTCTGGGCACTGCCGCTCGGCAGGTTATCCGTTGCGGGGATGTAACCTGTAACCTCGATCTGCGGACGAAGGGCCGGGAGCACGCTCATGGCACCTATGATGGCGGCTCCTCCGGCCATGTCCAGTTTCATTGTCTCCATAGACTTAGAAGGCTTTAGAGAGAGGCCACCGGAGTCAAAGGTTATTCCCTTTCCGATCAGGGCCACTTTCTTCTTCGGTCTTCCCGGAGGCCGGTAGCGAATGATGATAAACCGTGGCTCCTCCTGACTGCCTCGGTTAACGGCTAAGAGACCTGCCAGCTTCATTGACTGAATTTTCTTCTTGTCCCAGACTTCCACATGGATCCGCTGGCCGCGGCAGTGGCGTTTCGCCTGATCCGCAAGATAACGCGCGGTGGTATTTGACGGAGGCTCGTTGACAAGATCGCGGGCGAGAAAAACGGCCGGCGTAAGCCCCTGAGCATTGCGCACAGCGCGGTCGGTGGCCGCGTTTCTCCTAAGACCGGATTTGACGAAAGTTACGGCACGCAGGGAGTAGGCACGTTTGTTGTCCGACCGGTACTTGTTAAATTGGTAGGAGGCCAGCAAGAAGCCCTCAGCAATCGGACCCGCAATCCTAGCCAGGTCTCCGAAGGTCGGGAGGAAAAAGGCGATCTCCTCTGCCCAGATTCCTGCTGCCTCCTTTCTCGTCTGGGCGGCAGCCCTTCTCCAGAATTGGCTCCCGATCTCGTGCTCTTTGCCCATCCCTGGGAGGAACACGTGCGCGGCGGGAAGCCTCCCTTGGGTGGAATAAAGCAACCCGGTTCCTTCAGCCCCCGTAAAATTGGATCTTTTGATCTGTTCGGTGAGTTTTCCTCTAAGGTGACGATCCAGGCGGCGGATCACCGGGTCATTCAGCCCTCCCTCCTTAACCGGGATTGTCAAGAGGTCCGATTTGGTTCTTTCTG
>JAZFYO010000121.1:0-5395 GCA_036443615.1 Binatia bacterium
TTGCGATAGGTGACGTCCGGCATCTGGAATGAAACCCCTTCAGCACTTATTGCGCCGATGTAGTCACTTCTGATCTGCGGGTCTTCCGTTACAGCCTCTATTCAGCTGACGATGGCTAATCTTATATATAAGGTAGGGTTAGCTCCGATCCGACAAAAATAATCACCGCGATCCGATGCCCATCAGGGGAAATTTCTTGGGCTGATTAATGTCGGATCGGGGTTAGATCGCCCGAGCGTCCTCAGTGGCTCCCTTCTCAAACTTGGCAGCATTGCTTTTGTATGAGAGGAACTTCATCCGCACGTAGGGACTGCTATAGCAATTCAAAATCCGTTCGATCCTGCCAGGCTTACTATAGAAAGACTGGAAGGCCCACCCGGTCAGCTCCCCGACTTGTTTCCGTGTGAGATGCTTTGTAGGCATAATGAGGTGCTCTATATCCCAGAGACTCAGGTCCTTCACCTCAATGCGATCCTCCTTCACGGCAAGCTTCCATATGGGCGAGCCTGGGACGGGGGTGAGGCCTTGAATCATCACCAGGTCTGGATCGATCTCATCGACGGCGTTATAGCGCTGTCGGATCTTGGCCTCGTCATCCTCCCAGAAACCGTTCATGTAAGTTCCCACTGTGGAGATGTCGTTCTGGCGGAGATAGCTCATCAATTCCCGTAGCTCCTTAACCCCGACCTTCATCGGACCCTTACGCGCCTCCGCAATCTCCTCGTCGGTTCCTCCGTCGATACCGATCAGTACCTGGTACATTCCAACCTTCCTCAGCCGGCCTACTAGATCTGCGTCACGGATGAAGTTCTGTGCCCTCCCGAGGATGAACCACTGGAGATCTAGTTTTCTCTTCTCGAGCTCCTCGACCAAGTCGGCCATCTTTTGCCGGTCTGAGTTGAAGTCATCGTCCATAAAGGTAATCACCTTGACCCCGTACTGCTTGCTGAGGAGCTCCATCTCTTCGGCTACCTTTTTCCCAGAGCGGGTGCGGTGTGAGCTGAAGTCACGAGGGTTTCTCGGATCCACCAACCACCACTCGTAGCAGAAATGACATGCCCCCTCGCATCCCCTGGATGTCAGTGCCTCATTGTAATTAGGAATGACGGAATAGCCGTAGTAGCGATCCATGGGAAAGAGGTCATAGGCCGGCATAGGGAGTTCATCGAGGTTTGGAATGAGTCCCCTTCTCGGGGTTTGGACGAACTCTCCATCTTTCCGGTAGGCGAGTCCCTTTATCTCGCTCAACTTTGGCGTCGGGTTTTTCAGCTCTTCCAGAAGCTCCCACAAGGTATACTCATTGTCACCAAAGACACCGATGATCACGAAATCGATCTGGGGATTCTCCTGCATGATGTCCTTGGAGAGGGCCGTATACATCAGCCCCCCCCCCACTGTAATGATCTCCGGGAGATCTCTCTTGATCTTCTGCATCGCCTCATGGAAACGGCTGAGCTGTGCTGCCCCGCCCGCGGTCACAATGAGGCTCCCGAAGTAGACCACATCCGGTCTCCTCTGTTTGACTTCGTCCACCATCTGGTTGAGGTCCAGCTCGAGTGCCCGGCAATCGAGAACTTCTACCTCGGCTGCCTTTTTCTCCCGGATGAAAGCGGCCAGCTGTGCATGGAGCGAGTTGGCTCCAAGGTGACGGTCTCCCCAAGGCGCCCAGTTTCCCATAGGAGGGGTAATAAATTGAATTTTCATATTATCTCCTTATGCTTCAAATATTTAGATCTAAAATATTTAGCCCTAAAGCTATTGTCAAGCATCCTCGAAATCCTTATGAAAGCCTGTCCATCGCCGCAGCTATCCCTCCAAAGTATGCCCTATGGAGGTCCATTGACTCGCTAGCAGTATCCAACAAGCTTTGCTCTGCTTCTGGCGGAACGTAGCGCTCGAAGATATCAAGAAACATATCAGAGTGCTTTTCGTCCGCTTTAGTGTGCGCAACGAAATCGGGCATCTGCTCCGGTTCAAAACCGAGGTCACGCGACCAGTTACGGATAAGCCGGGTACAGACTCCTCCTCCAATATCTCCTAAAAGCCGATCATCATTGATCCACTCCGCTGTGGTCGACGCTGCAAGGGCTTCCTGCCAAGGCCGATTACGGGCAAGCCACCACCAGCCATAGACTGCCCCCTAGTGGTTGGGAGCGGTTTGGCTTCTAAGATTTCTTTTTGACTCAGATCCAGCTCATTACCATGCCGAAAAAGAAGATCCAGGTGACCCGCCGGCGAGAATTCGTCTTCTACTAGCTCTTCATATTCATGGGCAAGAATACGTCGCTTCACCTCCATCTCGGGACAGTTAGCCGCCACCTGCGGCCAATAGTGACGCCTATGACGCACATAGAGTCCAAGCTGTAAAATAAATAATTTAGCCCTTTGGGGAGTGACCTTTGTGGAGTAAAACTGGTCTACCTCCGGCGAGAGAAGAAACTCTCTTACCGTTTCACCAAGTTTTGCGCGCCATTCGCTCGGCTTCATTGTTTGACTTTTTGATCCTGCAACAATCCGAAATCAAGTTATATCGACCACGGGGTTTGAACCCCGTGGTCGACCAAAGGGAAGAGCTACCGCTTCTCCCCTTTAGAAACCCCATCGGTTTTGTGCCCGCGGCAAGCCGCGGGGTTACCTAATAATCTAAAATGGTAGTTCGTGTAGCACCAGACTCCGGCAAAACTTCTCCTTAATTCAGAATTGGGGAAATGGAATTATATTCTGAAATTTCTTTATTGCCTTTTCGCGTAACTCTCTGCTAGAGCGGCTAACCTTGGGGAATTGATCCCGCCATTCAAACGGCCTTACCGCATAAAAGATCGCCCTGCTATTTGTATAGTCTTTGGAGTCCTTCTTCTCAGGAGACATACGTGGATCCAGCGGTGTGCTCCAGCAATTATCAATAATTTCTATGTCTGTTTTTGGCTCTACACGTGTCATCATCGCCCACATGACTTCTTTCATGTTCGAAGGGTCGATATCTTCATCGACAATGACAACATACCGCCCGTTCCTGGCGGAGGCCGAACAGCTGAGGGCTGCCAACCCTGCTTGCTTTGCATGCCCCGCATAACGCTGCTTGATAGCAATGACCCATAGAAAGGGAGTGTGGTAAAAGACTCCGACGACGTCTTGAATGCCCGCGCTTATCAATTGATCCCATAGGACCCCTGCTCTCACGGGAAGGTCCATTTTCACGGCGCCGAACCAGAGAGGCGCCTCGTCCTGAAGAATCGGATCGTTTCGATGGTAAATGGCCTTGACCCTTATCACGGGCTGGGGCTCCCCGGTTCCCAGAGTCCCACCCGAGTAGTAACCTGGCCATTCACCAAATGGTCCTTCATCGTGGGACTCAATGTCGGGAGGCGGGACTTCACCTTCGATGGCGATCTCCGCACCGGCCGGTATGGGCAGACCTGTCACTGGCCCTCGAATGATGTCCATCGGCCTACCCATGAGACCTCCAGTAATCTCTAACTCGGATTGACCCCAAGGGAATTTAGAATAAGAGACCAAAAACTGAAGAGGATGTTGACCGAAGGTTGCTACTACCGGACAGCTCTTACCTTGTTCCCAATACTTCATGCAGATTAGCCGCCCCTGCTGTCCTGGGCTCATCCACAAACCCAGGTGGTCCGCATCATGGAGCTGCATACGGTAAGTCCCCATATTTATAAAATCCGATCCAGGGTCCGCATTGATTACCGTATCCCCTGTACCCAGGTAGCGTCCTCCATCATGCTCGTGGAATCGGAGAGCGGGAAACTTGAAAAGATCGACCCGGTCTCCCGTCATCACATTCTCCATCAACGGGGAGCTCTCGACTTCTCGGGGTGCAATGGGCCGCGCCGCCCTGAGCTTCCTTGCCGCTAGCCGCATAACTTCCAACTTGTTGATGTCCGTCGGAAGCCCTAAGGCAACAGCCACCCGCTTGTATGAGGCCAGCGCAAGGCTCAGTATCCTGAAGCCTGCGGGATATCCTTTGATCCGGTCGAATAGGAGCATGGGGGCCTGAGGAATCAACTCTGCCGTCGCCTCGATCAAAGACCCTATTTCCTTATCCCAATCCGCCCCCTCTATTTCCCTCCACTGGCTAATTTTCTTCGCTTCATCGATAAATCCCCTGAGGTCATTGTGTACGATAGGCTCCATCTTGTCTCCGTAGAATTGAAACAGCTCTCTCCAACTAAAGTCGCAGATCTATTTCAGGACCTTGCGGGCAAACTTCGTCGCTGGGCGCCGCACGGTCTTGATCTTCTCCTCTAATCGATCCATGTATGCTTCATATTTCTCTACTGAAATCCCGTCCTTTGCAGGCACATACCCGAACTTGTGGATCCACGTGGTATCCACATCCAAACGTCGGGTCGGCTGACCCATGGCATTTCCAAAGACCTCCTGCCCTTCTTTACCGAGGAACCAATTGACAAACACCTTCGTGGCGTTGGGGTGAGGCGGATCCTTGATGATTGCCATACTACCGGCCCCCCCGGCCGGATAGGTTGCCCCCTTAAAGGTAGGCATAGGCTTGATTGGCAGGCCTGCCTTGATGAACTTGATCAGCGAGTAGTAGGTAACCCCAACCGTGATGGCCAGTTTCCCCTTGGAGAGAGACTCCCCCAATACTCGCCGGTTGCGGGTAAATTGAACCTCTTGCTGCACAAGTTTTTTCAGGTAATCCTCTCCCTTGACATCCCATAGATGAGACCACATAGAGGCACCTGCCCCTGGTTTTCGCGGGTCGTAGAAACCGATCTTTCCTTTCCACTTCGGGTTGAGCAGATCCTCCAAGGAGCCAATCTCATCGGGTTTTACCAGGTTCGTGTTGTACCAGAGGTTCTTAGTCATGAATGCGACAAAGTTATAGGCAAACCGTTTCCCCTTATCTGCGTAAGCATGTCCAGCCCACCAGTTCTTTGGATCCTTGACCTCCGAAAGCACCATGTAGGGCCCGAGGGGATCGACAAGCTTCTTCCAAACAAGGCCGATAATGATGGGAGGAGAACCACCCATTTGGACGTCGAAATATCGGACACCGCTCTTGAACTCCTCGGCAATCCTCCTTATCTTCTTCATGCTTCTCCCCGGCACAAGCTCCAGGTCGACCCCACTAAACCGTTCCTCGAACACCTTCTCCATTTGCTTTCTAAGCTTGGCGCTCGCGGGAACGGAGACAACGACTTTCCCCTCCTTTTTTGCCGCCTCTACAACCTTCTCCCACTCTCCTGCAAAACCGCTTCGCGCTAAACCGACCAAAAGGAAAGACGCAAAGGCAAAACAAACAAACACCTTAATCCCTCTATGCAAAAAACACATAAAAACCCTCCTTATTCTAATTCGCTGTCAAGTTGAGACTAATTATCCAGGGCCAAGCCGTAAGGCTGCGCAAGCGTTC
>JAZFYO010000122.1:0-3922 GCA_036443615.1 Binatia bacterium
CACCAAGCCTCCTCCTTCCACGCTCAAAGTCCTTCTATAACCTCGCCTCCAAAACAACCCCCCTGGATCGTCTTACCTTTGATTCACTCTGCCTTTGGAGTCTCGATCCCCGACCATCTTCTATCCGTTGTCTCAAGAGCAGCCTCGGTGGAGTTCAAAATGCTTTCCTGGGAGGGAAGAAGTCTCTCTTGACAACCATCGCCATTTCAATTAGCCCTCATTCTCGAAGCCTGTCAGGCTGCTAAAGGGAAAACTGTACCAAGTAAAGGAGGTCGATATGAATGTTAGAACACTACTATTACGCTCCACCGTTTTAATATGTCTTCTTACGATATACGCACCAGCCACAGCGCTATCTGACGTCTCGGCACATACCAAGAAGTTGATCGAGGGGGCTAAAAAAGAGGGGAAAGTCGTTTGGTATACGACCATGACGATTAGTGAATCGAGGCCCATGCTCAAGCGGTTTGAAAAAAAATACCCTTTTATCAAGGGAGCATTACTTCGCACCGGGGGTGGTCCCCTGCTCACTAGAATCTTCACCGAGGCCAGGGCCGGCAGGCGCCTGTTTGATATAGTCAACATACGGGCGGAGACGTTCCTTACACTCAAGAAGGCGGGTATTATAGCCAAGTACGATTCGCCGGAACGATCGATGGTCGAGAATGATTTTAAAGACAAGGAAGGGAATTGGACATCGTCCTATGGGACCGCCCCCGTTCTCGGCTACAACACGGAACTGGTGAAACCGGCCGACGTGCCAAGGACTTACGAAGATCTTCTCAAACCAAGGTGGAAGGGCAAGCTCCTGAACGATACGGAGAACTTTCACTGGTTCTCCGGTCTCCTGCGAGCCTGGGGTCGGGAAAAGGGGCTCGCTTACATGCGTCGCCTGGCGGCACAGGACCAGAGTTTCATGCGGGGCAACACAGCCAGGGTACAACTGGTAGTCGCCGGGGAGAAACCGTTGCTGATTGCCTACAATCACACGATCCAGAGGATGAAGAGCAAGGGCGCACCAATCGACTGGGTCCCGCTTGAACCAGTTGTCTTTACCTCAAATGTCCTCATGTACCCCAAGGGAGGCCCAAACCCTAACGCAGGAAAGCTTCTTATGGACTTTATCATCTCAAAGGAGGGTCAGGAGATGATCCGGGGGTTCAACCGCATCACGGTGCGCAAGGATGTAAGCCCGGATCCCCCCAGACTCTCTAGGGGTTTCAAGCGGTTTGTCCTAAAGCCCGAGCAGTATAACGATTATAACGAGATGGTAAAGCTCTATCGTAAGGTCTTCAAGATCAATTGAGAGGCGCCACTGAGAATTTACGGAGGCCTGTGCCATGAGAATCGAGAGCTATCCTTCGTTCGAGAGAATAGACCGTAACGCGGAGCGAATGGATACTCCTTATGACGATTGGGTCGACTCCCAGGGGATCGACGTCTTCAAAGGTTATTTTATCGAGGACCTGAACACCTTGCCTCTCAAATGGTGGGAGAGAAAGGGAGGACAAGGGGCCTTTATCAACCTGGAAGGGGCAGGTTACTTGGACGACGGTTTCGTCTGCAGCATTCCTCCCGGCCAAAGCCTCAAACCCCAGCGGCACCTATTTGAGGAACTTGTTTATATTCTTGAGGGACATGGAGCGACGACCCTGTGGCAGGACAACGGTCGCAAACAGACCTTCGAATGGCAAACGGGGAGTCTCTTCGCAATTCCCATAAATACCAACTACCAGCATTTTAACGGTCAGGGAGATCGGGAAACGCGCATGCTCGGCGTGACGAATGCCCCGCTGGTTTTTAACCTCTTTCATAATGAGGGCTTTGTCATGGACAACCCTTACGTCTTCTCGGACAGGTTCCAAGGGGAGGAGGACTACTTCGGCGGGAGGGCCAGGCTTTACAACGATAGGGTCCTTGAGACGAATTTCGTTTCCGATGTGACTTCTTTGGAACCCATAGCCTGGCATGAGAGGGGCAAAGGGAACGCCTCGGTCTTCTTCGAGCTAGCAGAGAGTACCATGGGGGCCCATATATCAGAGTTTCCGGTAGGCATCTACAAAAAGGCCCATCGCCATGGGCCCGGGGCCCATGTACTGATCCTCTCTGGCGAGGGCTATTCGAGCATGTGGCAAGAGGGAAAGGAGAAGATGCGAATTAACTGGAAGCCTGGTTCGATCCTGGTCCCTCCGGAGGGTTGGTTTCACCAGCACTTCAACCCGGGCAATCGGCCGGCCCGCTATCTCGCCCTTAAAATGCTCAGCCGCCGCTATAAACTCGCCCCGGGTAAGATCAAGTCGGATGTCCCGCTGAATCAGGGGGGCTGGCAGATCGAATATGAGGAGGAGGATCCGGAAATCAGGCGGGACTTCGAGGAGGAATGTGCAAAGTCAGGCGTCAGCGTAAACCTACCGAAGAAGAAGATACTTTAATTTTTGTCCTGCTGAATGCTAATGGCTGAAAGCTGATTGCTCTATTTACTGTCGAAGCCGCCTAATGGTTTCAATATAATCTTTAATACCCCTCTCCAGATCGTACTCCGCGCTATAACCCAACTGCTCCTTGGCCTTTGAAATATTAAAGACACAGTAACTCTGTTTTTCTCCTTTTCGGAAATCCAGCCCTGGCCCGATCTCGATCCGGGCCGAGGGGAATATAGTCTCGAGCACTTGCGCAAAATCCCGTAGCGTAACTCCTCTCCCGGTCCCTATATTAAAGGTCCACTGCTGGGGACTTTCAGTCTTGAGCGCAAGAAAAATGGCGCGGGCGACATCCCCAACGTAGAGGGCGTCATTGTATTGGTCACCACCGCAGGGGATGACCACTTCCTTGCCCGACATCACATCTTCAATAAGCTGTCCGTACAGCGAAAGGACCCCGTGCCGGGCCTGTTTGCCCGGACCATATATTGAGGAAAACCTGAGCGATACAAACTCGACCCCATACCGCTCCCGATAGTAGTTCCCCAACGTCTCGCAGCAGATCTTTATGACACCATAGAGATCGACAGGCTTCTGCGGCTGAAATTCAAATACCGGAACGTAATCCGGGTGGGTCTGCTCTCCTGTAATTTCCCCGTAGACCGCCTTCGAGCTGGTAAAGACAACCCTCTGGATCTTACGGGCTCGAGCCACCTCAAGAACATTGACGGTCCCATCCACTCCTACTTTCATAGCAAGACGCGGATCCGATTCTGCGGGGCCGGGCATAAGAGCCGCGAGATGGGCAATATGACTGATCTTGTTGTCAGTAACAATCTTCTCTAGCCCGTGAGGATCAAGAATATCCCCTTGAACCAGCTCCACGTCATTTTTTATATCGGTGATCAGCGATAGATCCATTCGATTATCCAGAAGAACAGGTCGAAGCCCCCTCGAAACGAGGAGCCTCGCCAACACAGCACCGTTGACTCCCATCCCACCCGTAATAAGAACATTCATGTTTCGACCAAGATGATCTTTTTAGAATATATAACTAATCACTGCCTAAATGTGCTCTATATCGCTCCCCCGAGTTTGTCAAGATTTGATAGTATCGCAAACTCCATGGTAATTGGGCTTCGGAATTCCCCTCGCTCCAGGCCCTCCTAGAAAAAAATTCTTGACAGCGACAGATGGAAGCGAATATAAAGCGAAGGTAATCATATGTCGTATATGCTTGCGGATAATCCTTTGATATTTTCGAGCAATGCGAAGGTCTGACCTGGATATGCTAAAGATTCCTGCATAATTCTCAATGAAGAAATGGTTATAAATTTCTTCCTATCTAATGAAACATAGACCGAAATCAGCCCAAATAGTAATGGTTGGCAGTAAGCGCTATGCCAAAGATTCTTCTTATGTTTGCCATTTTTAATATTTGGCATACTACATGTTATCTGAGCAAAGCCATGGCATGACGGGAGGTTAATCGTGGAGAGATT
>JAZFYO010000123.1:0-16815 GCA_036443615.1 Binatia bacterium
ACGTGACCGTTCAGGTTGGTGCAGGCACATATCTGAGGAATAAGCACCTTTGGGGCAGGATCGGGCGGGGCCCTCTTGGTAGCGGCCCATTGCCCACGGCTGGAGACCTCGTGCCCCGAAGACAACCAAGGTATATCGAACACGGGGTTTGAATCCCCGTGTTCGACCAAAGGGGAGAGCTGCCGCTTATCCCCATTGGAAACCCCATCGGCTTTGTGCCCGCCTCAAGAGGCGGGGGTTAGATTTAATAAAGCAAGCCGAATTAGGGTCGCTCCGGGTGCCCGTGGAGCGAAGGGAGTCCCCGAAGCCCTAAGTAACAGGAATGGACAGGATGCGATCGCCATCTCCCCCAGTCGGACACAGTCAAAGAGACTTCTCGCATTACACTTTCCATCGGAGAGGCAGGTTAATCTTGACACTCCGAAAGCTATGGATGATGATGGCGAGTTATCCTATGAGTATAGATAAGGAAGCTATTCGCGCCGAGGAGCTAAGGCTCAGGAGACTCAGGAGCATCGTGGACCTCACCGCAGTTCTGATCTGGCAGGCGGATCTCAGCTTGTCGGATGCGCAAAAGCTCATAGACGATGCCAGAGTAAAGGCCTTGGGACTTTTCCCCGACAAAGGTGAGACCTTTGATTTGATCTACGGTTCTCGATTCCGCCGCATATTGGTGGAGAGATATAACCTGCAATAAGGGTCATCGGCTGCCGTAAAACAAACCACCCTCCATATGTTAACCTGCATTGGTGGTTTCAGTTAGTTCCGTTTGAGCGCTATCGAATAGGTTGGTGTTATGAGCCAGGATTGGATTCGCATCCGAAGTGCTAGGCAGAATAATCTCAAGAACATCGATGTAGAGATTCCTCTTAATGCCTTGACGGTCATTACCGGTGTGAGCGGCTCGGGAAAATCAACCCTCGCATTTGACATCCTCTATGCCGAAGGTCAAAGGCGCTATGTCGAGAGTTTTTCCGCTTATGCGCGCCAATTCCTGGACCGCATGGAAAAGCCGAACGTCGAGAGCATCGAGGGGATCCCTCCAACCATCGCTATCGGCCAGAGCCGCCCGGTCAAAACTTCCCGCTCCACGGTAGGGACCATGACGGAACTGCACGATTATCTGAAGCTTCTCTTCTCCAAGGTCGCCGTCCTTTACTGTAGGGGGTGTGACAGGGTCGTTGAGAAGGACACAGCCCAATCCGTGTTCAAGAAGCTGGCCCGCCTGCCGGAAGGGTCTCCTTTGGTGCTGACGTTTACCATTCCGCTCTCTTCCTCTCTTCCCTTTAGTGAGGTAAAGGCCGGGCTTCTCCAGGCTGGTTTTCATCGCCTTTTGGAAAATCAGGCCATCCGTGAGTTGGAAGAAATCCAGGATCCGGCATCAGGTGACCTCGAGGTGGTGGTGGACCGCTTTGCCTATCGCCGGGAGGCAAAGAAGAGGATTACCGACTCGCTGGAGCAGGCCTATCAATTCGGCAAGGGAAAACTGAACCTGTATTTCCCGCAAGAGAATTGGTGCCGTGAGCCTTTCAGCAATCATCTCCATTGCCCCCACTGCGAGCTCTCTTACGGGAACCCCGTTCCCAACCTTTTTTCCTTCAACAGTCCTTTGGGGGCTTGTGAGAATTGCCGCGGATTTGGTCGAGTCATCGACATCGACATGGACTTAGTGATCCCGGATCCCTCGAAATCCCTGAGCGAGGGGGCGATCAGACCCTGGACGACCAAGCCGAGGAGAGTTCGCAGGTTGATGGATTTTTGTGAGCGCAAGCGGATTCCGACAGAGAAGCCTTTTCACGAGCTGAGGGAAAGACAGAAGAAGCTGATCCTGGAAGGCGACGGTGTATACAAAGGGGTGCGGGGTTGGTTTCGCCGTCTTGAAAGGAAGAGCTACAGGATGCACGTGCGAGTATTTCTTGCGCGCTACCGTACCTACCTTATATGCACCGAGTGCCAAGGGTCGCGGCTGAAGCCTGAGGCGCTCAGTTTTCGGATCGAGGGAAAGAGTGTAGCCGACATTACCAGGATGAATGTCGGGGAGGCCTGCCGCTTTATCGAGCGGCTCAAGCTGACGGGCCAGAAAGATCAAGTGGCGAGCCTCATCCTCGACGAGATACGCAGGAGGCTGCGCTATCTCGTAGGTGTTGGTCTGGACTATCTCACCTTAGACCGCCAATCCCGAACGCTCTCTGGAGGTGAGCTGGAGAGGGTTGATCTTACTACCGCGATTGGCTCCTCCCTGGTCAACACCCTCTACGTTCTCGATGAGCCTTCGATCGGTTTGCACCCGCGGGATAGTCACCGCCTTGTGGAAATTATCCATCACCTAAGGTCCAACAATAACACGGTCGTGGTGGTAGAACACGATCCAGAAATCATCAAGGAAAGCGATTTTATCGTGGACCTCGGTCCGAATGCAGGGGAGCAAGGAGGACAGGTGGTCTATGCGGGCCCCTATGAGGGTTTGCTGAAAAGTCAGCGATCCCTAACAGCGGCCTATCTTACCCGGCGTAAGAATATTCCGTTCCCTTCGCGTCATCGTCGCGGCATTCCGGGGCGGGTCCTCAGGGTCCTTGGGGCGGATGCTAACAACCTGAAGAAGATTGATTTGGAAATTCCCCTGGGTCTGTTCGTCTGTATCACGGGGGTCTCGGGATCAGGGAAATCGAGCCTGGTCGAAGAGGTGATCTACCGTAACCTAAAGAAGCTCAAAACCTACTCGCTGGCCACTTTGACAAACTGTACCCGGATTGATGGCGTGGATAAATTTTCTGACGTGATCCTGGTTGACCAATCCCCCATAGGGACTACACCGCGGGCCAATCCTGTCACCTACATGAAGGCCTTCGATGCCATCCGTCGACTCTTTGCTGCCGCCGAACTCTCGCGCCTCAGGGGGTACAGCCCTTCAACGTTTTCGTTCAATGTGGAAGGAGGGAGATGCGAGTCGTGTCGCGGTGAAGGATTCGAGAAGGTAGAGATGCAATTCCTGTCGGATGTGTACACTCAGTGTACGGAGTGCGAGGGGGCTCGCTACCGCAAGGAGATCCTGGAGGTGACCTACCGGGGTCGCAACATCCGCCAGGTGTTGGAGATGACGGTCGGCGAGGCGGTGGAGTTTTTCAAAGATTTTTCGGAGATCCCGGAGAGCCTTCATCCCTTACGCCTCGTGGGTCTGGATTATCTTCGTCTGGGGCAGCCCCTGACCACCCTCGCGGGGGGTGAGTCCCAGCGGCTGAAGCTTGCGGCCCACATGTCCCGGGCAAAATCGTCGGGTACGCTCTTTATCTTCGATGAACCTACGACGGGCTTGCATTTCTACGACATCGAGCGGCTGTTGCTGGCCTTCAACGAACTGATCGACCAGGGCCACTCCGTCGTTGTCATTGAGCACAACATGGAGGTTATTAAATGTGCGGATCACATTATCGATCTCGGGCCCGAGGGAGGGGATAGGGGTGGCGAGGTCGTCGCTGTGGGTATCCCGGAAGAGATTGCCAAGGTCCAGAAGTCCCATACCGGGCGTTACCTGAGGTCCCATCTGGAGCAGGAAGCCTCCTCGCCATTCACACCCCTTCTAAAGAAGAGTTTCAGGGATGAAGGGGGTAAGCGCTCAGCCGACGGGGAGCGAGCAATTGTGATTGTCGGGGCTAAAGAACATAACCTGAAAAATATTAACCTACAGATTCCGCGCGACCAATTTGTGGTGATCACGGGTTTAAGCGGGTCGGGAAAATCCTCCCTGGCCTTTGATATAATCTATGCCGAGGGACAACGCCGCTACATCGATAGCCTCTCTTCCTATGCCCGTCAGTTCCTTAAGATCATGACCCGCCCCAATGTAGATCTCCTCTCTGGCATCCCCCCCACCGTTGCCATCGAGCAGCGCCTCAGCCAAGGCGGAAGGAAATCGACAGTGGCCACGGTCACGGAAATCTATCATTACCTTCGGTTGCTATACTCTAAAGTAGGGATACAGCACTGCGTGCACTGTGGGCGTCCCATTGCGTCCCTTAGCAAGAGCCAAATTCTGGACCGAATTTCCCGTACCCATAGGGGAAAAAATGTAGCCATTCTCAGTCCGATCATCAGGGGGCGCAAGGGATTTCACAAGGAGGTCATCGCCGGTGCCAAGAAGCTCGGTTACCTCAGGGCACGGATTGACGGAGTCATGGTGGATCTGAAATCCACTAGACTCTCTCATGGGTTGGAACGATATCGGGAGCACGACATTGATATTGTGGTCGGCACTGCCAAGGTTGGGCGGCGCGGACTGGAGGGCATAGTGGATCAGGGTTTACGCCTCGGCAACGGGGTGATCCATCTCCTCACGGATGCGGGGGAGAAGATCTATAACCAGCGTTTTTTTTGCCTCCATTGCGGTATAGGTTATGAGCCCCTGGACCCCAGGCTCTTCTCTTTTAACAGCCGACAAGGGGAGTGTTCCGAGTGCAACGGGATGGGATACCAGTGGGAGTTTGATCCTGATTTGATCATTCCCGATCCCGGCAGGCCTCTGTCCGAAACTTTCTCGTTTCTCTCATCCCCCTCCTCCGGAACGCATCCTGAGTTGAAGAGAGGTTTGTCACGTCTTCAGCGCGAGCTCCAGGAGGCACCCCGGGTAAACTTTGATACCCCTTTCTCTCGCCTAACAAAGAAGGAGAGGGAAACCGTTTTGTACGGTAGAGACAAGCCCGCCCCGTTCGTTGGTCTCGTCCCTTACTTTAAAAGGCTTTGGCAGCATGCAGAAGACGGTCTGAGCGGGTATCTGTCCGAGTTTATGAGCGAAAATCCATGCGCCGCCTGCAACGGGAGGAGACTCAATCGGCGCGCCCAGGCAGTCACGGTCAATGGCAAGACCATCGGGCATGTTACCTCGCTATCCGTGAAGGAAGGACTGGACTATTTCCAATCACTCAGCATGGCCGGCCGCGGGAAACATCAATGGTCGGAACGAGACCGGGCCATTGCAGATAAGATCCTCAAGGAGATTCACCATCGACTGAAATTCCTCAACGAGGTCGGTTTGTCATACCTGACCCTCGACCGTCGTGCCGATACCCTCTCAGGAGGAGAGGCGCAGCGTGTCCGCTTGGCTGCGCAGCTGGGATCGAACTTACGCGGCGTTTGTTACATCTTGGATGAGCCCACCATCGGACTCCACGCGCGTGACAACGGCATGCTGCTCCGTACCCTGAGGCGGTTGGTAAAGGCAGGCAATACCGTCCTGGTCGTTGAGCATGACGAAGAGACGATTCGTTCCGCAGAACTCGTTGTGGATCTGGGTCCGGGTGCAGGGGTCCACGGGGGAAAGGTAGTTGCGATCGGCACTCCTAAAGAAATCAGTGAGAATTCAGAATCGCTCACGGGGTTTTTTCTCAGGGCCGGAAGAAAGAGGTTGGGGCCCGATCGTTCGGTCGCAGACTATCCATGGCTCACCGTCCAGGGGGCGAAGGCGAACAATCTCAAGGGTATCAATGTTCGGTTTCCGTTAGGGGCGTGGAGCTGTGTCACGGGGGTATCGGGATCGGGAAAAAGCACCTTGGTGAAAGAGGTCCTCTATAAGGGCCTCAAGATGAGGCTGGGCCAGCCTGCCGGGCGTCCTGGGGAACACAGAGGGATGACTGACTGGGACCAGATTCAGAGGGTTGTGGAGGTGGACCAAAGCCCAATAGGAAAAACGCCCCGCTCCATTCCGGCCTCTTACGTCGGCTTTCTAGATGAGATTCGCCGGCTCTTCTCTCTCACTTCTGATTCCAGGGTGCGCGGGTATACCCCTAGTCGTTTCTCTTTCAATGTGCGTGGGGGGAGATGCGAGGAATGTGCAGGGCAAGGGAGGATCAAGAAGGAGATGAGTTTTCTGCCGGATGTCTTTGTCGAGTGCGAGTCTTGCCGAGGCGATCGCTTCAACGAAGAGACGCTTGGCATCCGCTATAACAACAGAAACATGTCCGACGTGCTCAGAATGACCGTTGAAGAGGCTGTGGAGCTCTTCCTCCCGTTCCCGAATATCTATCGGCCACTCAAGCTCCTCGAAGAGATCGGGATGGGATACATGGCTCTCGGTCAGGCGAGCAACACCCTATCCGGCGGAGAGGCCCAGAGAATAAAGCTCGCCTATGAACTAGGGAAGGAGTCGCACGGCAAGACCCTTTATGTCTTGGACGAACCCACCACAGGCCTCCATTTTGCCGACGTCGAAAAGCTCATTCACATCCTGCACCGCTTGGCGGAGGCGGGCAACACGGTAGTCACCATCGAGCACAATCTGGAGATCATTAAAGAAGCGGACTACCTTGTGGACCTCGGTCCTGAGGGGGGCAACGACGGAGGATACCTTGTAGCCTGTGGGCCTCCACTGGAAGTGGTACGAAACGGCAAGCGTTCCTACACGGCCAGTTATCTACGGGACTATCTCAACGGAAACCCCGAGGGCCGATCATCGGTCAGGACTCCCCGCATCTCTTAGCCCTTTTCCGAGTTGCTTTTAGAATCTGCGGCGTGCCGCGGGCGCAAAACCGATGGGATTTTATAAGAGAAAAAAGCGGCAGCTCTTCCCTTTGGTCGGCCACGGGGTTTAAGGCCCCTTGGTCAATAGATTTGAGGTTAACCCCGCCTCTTGAGGCGGGCACAAAGCCGATGGGGTATCCAAAGGGGAGAAGCGGCAGCTCTCCCCTTTGGTCGAACACGGGGATCCAAACCCCGTGTTCGATATAACTTGATTTGATTACCCACCCCGGACCGTGCAAAAGCAAGTCCGGGGTTAAGACCGTTATGCCAGATGCTCGCCGCCGATTTTTATTCGGGGCGAGATTAATGAAGCGGTGAAATCGACGCAGGGACGACGATAGCGTTTTCCTGTCTGAGGAGAAACTCGCGGGTCGGCGGAGGCCAACCCTTAATCTTCTGACTCTCGGCACGAATGCGCGTCCTCTCCGCCATGTCCTTGTAGGGCCAGATGTGGATAAACTGGTTCAGCGGACCGATGGCGCTGTACCAACAAGCCGCCAACGGCGATAGCTTGACGCGTTCCCCGATAATCTTTTGCCACCGCTCGAGGACGGTTGGCATAGTGCCCGGCATGTAGGTATAGGTTCGGATCTCGTAGATGTCACCGAGCTTTTTTTCTTCCAGCGGCGGGGAGAACGGCGCGGGTTGGAGGATCTTGCTTTCCTGAGTAATAATGAACTCATGTGTTTTCGGTGGCCAATGCCCGGTTTTTCTTGCCTGTTCCGCGATTTTCAGCCGGTCCTCAAAATCTTTGTAAGGCCAAGCATGAATGACTTGGTTCAATGTGCCGACTTCTGAACGCCATAGCGCGCCCAGATTGGAAAATTTTGTGCGGTAGGTTAATCCCTCGGCAAAACGCTCCTCAAAGGACGGAGTGGTTCCCGGCTTTAACAGGTAGGTTCGCATCTCTATAATCATCTGTATTTTCCTCCTCTGATCAGATTAGTTTTTCCTTTTGCATTGTTTCGTGCGCAATTGCAACAGGGAAGAGCTTAGGTTATTAAACTGTGCCTGCGGTCGAGGCACGATCGAGATAAGATTAATAAACCGGATGATCGGATCTGAGGAGTGAAATGGATCTCAAGCAACTGGGAACGACCGGTACGAAACTACCCGAGATTGGACTTGGGACATGGGCTTATCGGGGTGGTGTGGAGCCACTTCGAAAGGGCATATCGCTGGGCGCTTTTCTTATAGACACGGCAGAAATTTACCGCACGGAGGGAATGGTTGGAGAGGCGGTGAGGGGGCAACGCGACCAGGTCTTTATAGCTACCAAGGTTTCATCGAGCCATCTTCGTTACGACGAGGTGTTGCGGGCAGCGGAGGATAGCCTTAAGAGGCTCGGGACGAATGTTATTGATCTCTATCAAGTCCATTGGCCCAACCGTAGTGTTCCCATAAAGGAGACCATGCGAGCCATGGAGAAGTTAGTGGACATGGGAAAGGTTAAATTTATCGGCGTGAGTAACTTCTCGGTGAGGGACCTTCAGGAGGCTCAGGAATCCATGGTAAAGCACAAGGTCGTCTCGAATCAAGTTTTGTACAGCTTATATGATAGAGAGATAGAGGAAAACGTGTTGCCCTATTGTGAGGAGAACAATATCCTGGTGATTGCCTATAGTCCGTTGGCCAGGGGTAGGCTAACGACCAGGCCTATTCTAAAGCGCCGGCATGCCACGAATGTCCTTCAGGAGATCGTCAAGGAGACCGGCAAGACCATGGCACAGGTAGCGCTGAACTGGTGTATATCCAAACCGGGTGTCATCGCCATCCCAAAGTCAGATAAAGTGGATCGCGTAGTCGAAAACTGCCAGGCCTCCGGCTGGAGGCTGTCTAATGAACAGATAGAGACTCTGAATGAGGCGTTTGCTTAGATACGGGTATGACTACCTTGCAAGGAGCTGTTGAAAGAATTATCCGCTCAAGAGTTCCTTGACCAACTGGCTGATCCGGCCGCCCGTCGCACGCCCAGCAAGCTGCTTGGTCAAGAGTCCCATCACTTTGCCCATCTCCTTTAGTGAAGAGGCGCCGGTCTCGGCGATGGCCGTCTGGACGGCCTGGCGCAGCTCCTTGTCGTCCATCTGGGCGGGGAGGTACCCCTGGATGATGCGGATTTCCTCGCGCTCCTTGGCCGCAATATCCTCGCGCCCGCCCTTGACGAACTGCTCGGCGGCCTCCTCGCACTTTTTAACCATGAACTGGAGCACCTTGAGGATATCCTCCTCACCGGTCTCCTCTCCATGTTCCTTGTCCTTGTTCAGGATCTCGGAGCGCATCATCCGAATGGTAGAGAGCCTGAGTTCGGCCTTCTCCCGCATGGCTACCTTGAGGTCTTCGCTCAACCGCTCCCTGATGCTTGGCATTCTTAACTCCTCGTCCGTTTGGATTTTAGTTTCCTGGAGGCCGCGTTTCCCAGCCTCCTATTCCTAAAGTTCGCAAAGGCGGGGCCGTTTGTCCAGCCCTATAAAGGAAAAAGTAGGTCTAGTCTTCGAGAGGGCATGAATGCCCAAGGGGACAAGGAGAAAATATGATTTTAATTTTCGCTGGCCTGGAGCAGATAGGCTTGAATGAAGCACTCGATGTTACCGTCGAGGACCCCGTCTGCGTTGCCGATCTCCAAGCCGGTACGGTGATCTTTCACCATCCGGTAAGGGTGGAGAACATAGGAGCGGATCTGGCTCCCCCAGGCAATCTCCTTCTTGGTCTTGTGGTATGTCTCCATCTTTTCCCTCTGCTTCTCTAATTCCAGCTCATAGAGGCGGGATCGCAGTACCTTCATGGCCATGGCCTTGTTCTTGTGTTGGGACCGCTCGTTCTGACAGGCCACCACGATATTCGTCGGGAGATGGGTGATGCGCACTGCAGAGTCGGTTTTATTGACGTGCTGACCGCCGGCACCGCTGGCACGGTAGGTATCGATACGGAGGTCGGATTCGATGATCTCTACCTTAACGGTCTCGTCGATTTCTGGATAGACAAAGACCGACGCAAAGGAGGTGTGGCGTCGGGAGTTGGCATCGAAGGGGGAGATTCGTACCAGCCGGTGGATACCGGCCTCCGCCTTGAGATGGCCGTACGCATACTCCCCTTCTACCGTGATGGTAACGCTCTTGACCCCGGCCTCTTCGCCGGGCTGGTATTCCAGTATCTCTGTCTTGTAGCCCTTTTGATCGGCCCAACGAAGGTACATACGAAGCAGCATCTCGGCCCAGTCCTGCGCCTCCGTGCCCCCGGCCCCAGGGTGAAGACTGACGATGGCGTTTCTTTGATCGTCCGGGCCCCCTAGGATCTCTTTCAGCTCAATGTCGGCAAGCGCCAGGGCAACTGCCGCCAATCTCGATTCGGCCTCCTTCAGTGCCTCCTCGCTCTTATCATCCTCTGCCAGCTGAAGGTAGATCCGAGCTTCTTCGAGATTGGTCTTGTTTCCTTCCCAGGATTTCAGGATCTCTTTCAGCGCTCCCTGCTCTTTAAGAATAGCCTGGGCCTTTTCGCTGTCACTCCAAAAATCTGGCCGAGAGCTAGTCTGGTTTAGATCCTCCACCCTTTTCTGCTTTCCATCGAGGTCAAAGACGCCTCCGGATTAAATCGAGCCTCTCTTCCAGATGGGTCAATTGCCCTTTGACTTCGTCAAACATCTGTGTTCCTCATTCTTGTTGAATCCAGAATTCAGAAGGAGTAGTGGCTTCTGGATATTGACTACTGAATACTGTCCTCAGTTATTATTATACCTTCAAGTCCCCCAGCCCACAAAGTCTGCGCTGCACGCTATTTTCCATCCGCCGCATTCTTCTCGCTTCTTTGGCAGAGGCCTCATGGTCGTATCCCAAGAGGTGAAGGATCCCGTGGATCAGCAGTGTCTCCAGCTCGGCCTCGAGTTTTTTCCTGCCCTCCCTGGCCTGCCTTTTTGCTTGCTCGACTGAGATGATCACATCCCCAAGGAGTTTTTCCCCTGTCGGTAGATACCCCTCTGACGGAAAGGACAACACATCTGTGGGCTCGTTCCTGTTGCGGTACCTTGAGTTTAACTTCTGAATCTCCTGGTTTCCGACAATGGCAAGGCTCAGTTCCGCTCGGTTCTGATTAAGGATTTTGAGTATTCTTTCCGCCTTTTCCTTAACTCTTCGCGCGGCGATCCCTTTCCCCTTGCCTAAGGTCACGATCTCGACGCTCATAGTCATCCCCGGCGAGTGATTTCGTTGGACCCGGAAAAATAGCGGCGCCGCCCCACTCAAGGAACGGATTTTTTGGACTCGTTATTGTTTTCGGCTGCAGTCTGATTCTCCGCCCGGTCGTAGGCAGAGATGATGTCCTGGACCAGACGATGACGGGCCACGTCTCTTTCGGTAAAGGTAACGAACTTTATCCCTTCAATCCCTTTCAGAATGCGCCAAGCCTCTTTCAGACCTGACAGTTTCCCCGCAGGCAAGTCGATTTGGGTGGCATCCCCCGTGATGACTGCCTTGGAGCCATAACCGAGACGGGTGAGAAACATTTTCATCTGTTCCGGCGAGGTGTTCTGGGCCTCATCCAGGATGACGAAAGAGTCGTTCAGGGTCCGGCCGCGCATGAAAGCCAATGGGGCCACTTCAATTGTCCCCCGTTCCACCATCCGATGCGCCTTATCAAAATCCACCATGTCATGAAGGGCGTCATAGAGTGGCCTCAAATAGGGATTGACCTTCTCCGTGAGATCGCCAGGCAAAAACCCCAACTTTTCCCCGGCCTCCACCGCAGGGCGGGTCAGGATAATTCGAACGTAGTTGTTCTTCATTAACTCTGCGACTGCCATCGCCATGGCCAGGTAGGTCTTCCCGGTGCCGGCGGGGCCGATGCCGAAGACGATATCGTAGCGGCGGATCGCATCGATGTATGCCTTCTGGGCCACGCTCTTGGGGGTGATGACTCGCTTGTGGGAGGAAATGTAGATGGTGTCGAGAAAAATGTCCTGGAGATTGGCCAGGCCGTCGTCGCTTAGGATGCGGATGGCATAATCCACGTCGCTGACGTAGACAGGATAGCCCTTTTCCAGCAGGCCGTAGAGCTGCCTTACGATCTTGGAGGCGAGTTCAGATTCCAGGCGGTCGCCCACGATATCCATTTCGGACCCGTGGACGTGGACCTTCACCCCGAGACTGCGGCGGATCATTTTCACGTGCTCGTCGTGTTGGCCCAGGAGATCGCGGAAGAGTCGCGGATCATTAAATGCTAGATGAATGGCCCCGGTATCGGGGGTGCTCTCTTCTTTCGTCCTCTCCGTCTTCACTCGGTCTCTCCTATCATTTGAATTAGAATCTCGCGAGTGCGCGGGCGGTTGTCAAAGTCCAAGAGGACGATCTGCTGCCAGGTCCCGAGGAGAAGCCGTCCGCCCTGGATGGGAACCTGAAGCGAAGGCCCCAGAAGCGAGGCACGGAGGTGGGAAAACCCGTTGTCGTCTCCCCAGCGTTCGTCGTGGTGGTATTTCTTGTTGGATGGGATGAGCCGCTCCAAGAGCTCTTTGAGGTCCTTGATCAGTCCAGGTTCGTATTCGATGGTGGTGAGGCTGGCCGTGGAACCAGAGACAAAGAGGGATACCAGCCCGCGCCCGATCTTCTCTCTCTTCACCTGATCCTGAACCTTCTGGGTGATGTTGATGATGTCGCAAAATCCCCGAGTTTTTTCCTCCAGGCTTTGAGTATGCACGATCATTTGAAAACCGTCAAAATAAGCACCAGGTCGCTGATGACTACCCCCGTGCCAACTTATTTGGCCTGTCGGATAATCTCTTCCGCCCTTTTTAGGGCATCGGGGACCTTTAAGGGATCCTTCCCCCCGGCTTGGGCAAAATCGGGACGCCCCCCGCCCCCTCCACCCACGACCACGGCCAGCTGCCGCAAGATCTCTCCGGCGTGGTACCGGTGTGTGAGGTCATTGCTCACAGATGCGACCAGATGAACATTCTTCTCCCCCGGGCTGACTAGGATAACAACGCCGGATCCCATGCTGTCTCTCAACTGGTCTGTGATCTCCCTAAGCTGCTTGGCATCCACTCTCTCGATCTCGGAGATGAGTACACTAGTCCCGTCAATGTTTTTCTTTTTTGCCAGGAGATCGGGGATCTGATTTTTGCCCAACTGGCTGCGTAACCTTTCGATCTCTCGCTCCATACTCCTATGTTGATCAAGGAGCTTTTTCACCTTTTCCGTGCTTTCGTCCACGCTCGATCGGATCAGTTCCCCGATCTCTTGGAGGATCTTTTCGTACCTGCGAATCGAATCCAGGGCCCCCTCTCCCGTGACGGCCTCCAACCGTCTTACACCAGCGGCCACCCCTGCCTCAGCGTGCAGTTTGAACAATCCGATCTCTCCGGAACGGTGGACATGAGTGCCCCCGCAGAGCTCCATCGAAAAGTCTCCAATCCTGACCATGCGGACATGGTCCCCGTATTTTTCGCCGAAGAAGGCGAGGGCGCCTTTTTGGATGGCCTCCTCATAATCCATTTCCTCGGTACTGACATCCGCGTCCAACCGGATTCTCTCGTTGACTCTGTTCTCTAACTCGCTGAGCTTTTCCATAGGGATGGGGCCTGAGTGGGTGAAGTCAAAACGCAGTCTGTCCGGCGCTACCAGGGAACCTGCTTGACGAACGCTTGAGCCCAGATCTTCCCGTAGGACAGAGTGGAGGATGTGGGTTGCGGAATGGTTGAGATTGGTCCTGCGCCGGTGATTGGGATCCACCCTGAGGTGGACACTGTCTCCCACCTGGATCCGGCCCTTTTTTACCTGTCCCCTGTGGACGGTGATCTGCGGCGTGAGGTGCTGGGTGTCCGTCACCTCCATCTGGTCACCGCGTGTGGTCTCGATGATGCCACGGTCGCCTACCTGCCCTCCGGATTCGCCGTAGAAGGAGGTCTCCGAAGTGATCAGGTCCACCTCCGTGTTTTCCCCTACCTCTTCCCTGCCCTGCCCTTGAGAAGAGATGGCAATGACCCTTGACTCCAGGTCAAGGCGGTCGTAACCGACGAATTGGGTTTCCTGGTCCAGTTGAATCCTGATGCCCCTCTCCAGATCTTCCCTGGCTTCTCTGCCACGGTTTCTCTGTTCCTCCATGAGTTTTTCGAAGCCCGCGTGGTCAACCGAAATGCTTTTGCTGCGCAAAATATCCTCGGTAAGATCGAGAGGAAAGCCATAGGTGTCGTAGAGGCGAAAGGCGATCTCCCCGGGAAGAACCTTTTTCTTTTTCCCGAGCATATCCCCCAATGCCTCCTCTAAGTGCACCAATCCCTTCTCCAGGGTTTCGGCAAAGCGTTCTTCCTCGTTCTGGATCACGTTGCAGATTTGCGCCTCGCCGGACCGTAGCTCCGGGTAGGCTCCACCCATTAGACCGGATACAGTTTTGACCAGCCGGTGGAGGAAAGGCTCCTTGAGGCCGAGCAACTGCCCATGGCGCGCAGCGCGTCGGAGGAGCCTTCTAAGCACATAGCCGCGCCCTTCGTTGCTGGGCAGCACTCCATCAGCTATCAAGAAGCTTACGGCCCGGGCATGGTCCGTAATGGCGCGAAACGAAATGTCGGTTTCCGGACTCTTGCCATATTTTTTTCCCGCAAGCCCTTCGATAGAGGCGATGAGGTCGCGCAGGATATCGATATCGTAGTTGGAAAGCATCCCCTGGAGGACTGCTACGACCCGCTCCAGCCCCATGCCCGTGTCCACATGCTTAGCCGGCAGATCCCCTAGGTGCCTATCCTCGTTCCGGTTGTACTGGATGAAGACGAGATTCCAAATCTCCATGAAGCGGGCGCAGCCGCCGTTGACCTTGCAGCGATGGCCCTTTTCCCTCTGGCGATCGCAGGCCTCGGCACCACGGTCGATGTGGATCTCGCTGCATGGACCGCAGGGGCCGGTCTCCCCCATCTCCCAGAAATTATCATCCTCACCGAAGCGCAGTATCCGGCCTGGAGGAAGGCCGCTCATCTTGCGCCAGAGCTGTTCCGCCTCGTTGTCCTCGCGATATACGGTTGCCCAGAGACGCTCCTTGGAGAGCCCCCACTCCCGCGTGAGGAGGTCCCAAGCCCAGGTGATCGCCTCCTCTTTGTAGTAATCGCCGAACGACCAATTGCCCAACATCTCAAAGAAGGTGTGGTGGTAGGTGTCCAGCCCCACCGCCTCCAGATCATTGTGTTTGCCGCTGATGCGCAGGCACTTCTGGGAGCTTGCGGCACGCACGTAAGAGGGCCGCTCCAATCCGAGAAAAATATTCTTGAACTGAACCATGCCCGCGTTGGTGAAGAGCAGGGTTGGATCCTTTTCCGGAATCAGCGATGAGCTCTTCACCACGGTGTGGCCGTGACCGGTGAAGTGGTCAAGGAAGCTGCTTCGTATGTCGTTTCCGGTTACTGTCATGTTTAGAAAAATTAGTAGTCAGAATTCAACCCGTCTCAACCATCCCTGAGGGATTGGCCTAACAGCTCTTCAATTACGGTGTTGTGGTAGCCGAATCGTTGCAAGAAGGATGCTGCCCGGCGAATCACCTTTTTATTGCTCATGTCTCTGCCGCTAAATTTATTTTCCAAAAGCCTCTTTGCCCCCTCCGTTTCCCCCTTATCTGTAAAGGCCTCCTCAAGGATGGAACGGATGAGAGACGTTGAAATCCCCTTTTGCCGGAGATCTTTTTCGATGCGCAAGGGTCCATGCTCACGGCCCTTTGCTCTGCTCAGGGCCCAGTCTCGGGCTAAATCCTCATCGTTCAGGACTTTCAGCAAACGGAGTCTTTCCAGGGTGGCCTTGACGCACTTCTCCGGAAAGCCCAACTGGGTGAGTTTGACCCGAACCTCTTCTTCACTGCGGGCTCGATAACCTAGATACTTGATGGCGCACTTTAGTGCTTCTTCTGTAGACCCGCCTCTCATCTCCCCTTGGTCTTTTCCCTCTTTTCCTGAGCGCGAGGATCCGATCCTGGACTCTTGATCGCGTTTTTTTCCAGGATCCTTGCGGTCAGCTCTTTTGCGGCTTCTGGATTTTGCCTGAGAAACTCCTTGGCGCTCTCGCGGCCCTGGCCAATTCTCTCCCCGTTAAACGAATACCAGGCCCCGCTCTTCTCTACAATCTCCATCTCGCTTCCGAGGTCCACCAGCTCCCCTTCTCGTGAGATGCCCTTTCCATAGAGGAGATCGAACTCTGCCTCCTTAAAAGGCGGGGCGAGTTTGTTTTTGACTACCTTCACCCGGGTACGTCCGCCGATAATCGTGTCTCCTTCCTTGATGGCGCCGATGCGCCGAATATCCATGCGTAGCGAGGCATAGAATTTTAGGGCATTGCCCCCGGTTGTGGTCTCGGGGTTTCCAAACATCACGCCGATCTTCATTCGAATCTGGTTGATAAAAATCACGACGGCGTGAGAGCGTGAGATTGTTGCGGTCAGTTTACGCAGCGCCTGAGACATGAGACGGGCCTGGAGCCCCATGTGTGAGTCTCCCATCTCCCCCTCGATTTCCGCCCTGGGTACCAATGCGGCGACCGAATCGATGACCAGGACATCTATGGCCCCGCTGCGCACCAAGGTCTCGGTTATTTCCAGGGCCTGCTCTCCATGGTCGGGTTGCGAGATCAGGAGATCGTCCGTCTTCACCCCCAGTCTTTTGGCATAGGCGAGGTCAAGGGCGTGTTCCGCGTCGATGTAGGCCCCCATACCTCCCTGGATTTGGGCCTCGGCCACAATGTGAAGGGCCAGGGTGGTTTTCCCTGAGGCCTCGGGACCGTAGATCTCCATCACCCTTCCGCGGGGTACGCCTCCTATGCCCAGTGCAATGTCTAAACCAAAGGAGCCAGTCGAGATGACGGCAATGTCCTTGATCAAGCCCCCCTCCCCGAGCTTCATGATTGACCCTTTGCCGAATTGCTTTTCAATTTGGCTTACCGCCAGATCAATAGCCTTCTGTCGATTTACGTCCATGGCATCTCTCCTTTGCCAAGCCTTCGGCTCATTGCAAAATGAAGATTGCAAAAGTCGAAGGTTAGCTTCTTACCTATCAAATCTCCAACAAAACGACTTCAACAATGTGTATCGCGCCAAGACGCCAAGATCGCAAAGATCTTGTTTTTGCTTTCGAACTTGGCGTGCATTGCGTCTTTGCGCGAGTCATCTTTTTCCTGATTTCGTAATCCAAAGATTCAAGCGAAAATTTCAAATATCTTTGGTTAGATTTTAGGATCTCCACTCCTTACAGTATTCATTTTTTCAAACTCGATCGGCTTAAGTGCTAAGAGGTATAACGCGTAGCGGGGAGTAAACGGCGCCGTTAGGTTTAAGGATACTCTGAAAAAGCAC
>JAZFYO010000124.1:0-6208 GCA_036443615.1 Binatia bacterium
TCATGGATGAGCCCTTCGGATCAGTGGACGCGCAAACCCGCGAGCAGCTACAGACAGAGCTGCTCAAGCTCTGGAGCAAAACCCGCAAGACTGTCATCTTTGTCACCCACGACATCGATGAGGCAATATACCTGGGCGACAAGATCATAATAATCTCGCCGAGACCGGGCATGATCCAGGAGATCGTCCCCGTAAACCTACCCAGACCTCGATGGGAGAGGAAAGCGGATATCATCGAGAGCGCCGTCTTCATCAATCTCAAGAAAAAGCTATGGAGAGCCCTGGGACTACTTTGATCAGCCAAAGATCTTCCTGGGACCAGACTGTTGGGACCTGGGTCAAGGCCTTTTGGAACGAGAACACCCTCCGCCTCCTGGCAGTTGGCAGTGCAATCGTGGGCTGGTGGACTGTCAGCTCCTTGATGCCTGTAGACTATTCAGTCTTCCTCCCTGGTCCCCAACGGGTGTTCGCGACCATCGTTGAGGCCTTTCAAACCGAGGCCCTCGGAGAGGCCCTTCTGGGGGCGCTCTTCCCCATGCTCACCGGCTACTTCCTGGCTATAGCCGTGGGAATCCCCTTGGGTATCCTCATGGGTGTGAGCCGCAATATGGAGCGTTGCATCGACCCCTATGTCAACGGCCTCTATGTAGCCCCCCTCTCCGCGATCATACCAGCAATGATCTTCTGGTTTGGCGTGGGTTTTCAAATGAGAGCCACTGTGGCCTTTTCGTTTTCTGTGTTCTTTATCACGATCAATACCCTTCAGGGCACCAAACAGACCCCGAGCGATTTTGTCGAGTTAGCGCGGTCATTCGGTGCTAGCCGTCTCTACATCTTTCGCAGAATTGTTATCCCCTATGCCATCCCATACATTATGGTCGGGCTACGGCTGGCCATGGGTCGGGCCATTGTCGGGATCGTCATTGCCGAACTGCTGATTTCCGTAACTGGAATTGGAGAGATTATTTCGACCTACAGCAGCGCCTTCAGGCTTGACGGCGTGCTGGGGGTAGCTCTGGTAATCATGACAGGAGGAATCGTTCTGACCGGACTCGTGCAATGGCTGGAGAACGTAGTCGCTCCCTGGAAAAAGAAAGAAGCTGCTTTCGAAGAGCAAGGAAGCAATTGATGAAAACGCTTAAGGCCTTTTGGGACGAAAACAAGTTGCGCTTCATCTCCCTGATCCTAGGGCTGGGAGTATGGGAAATTGCAAGCAGGTTGAGCAGCAGCCCTATCATGCCGGGACCGCAACGTGTTCTTACCACCTTGGTTTATGCCTTCAGGCCCGAGGGGATCCCTAATGACCCCGAACAGGCATTAGGGGGAGCCCTTTTAAGCGCCTTCGTCCCAATGTTCGTGGCTTACGTCCTTTCAATCATCACAGGGGTTTCCCTTGGCATCCTGATGGGAATCAGCCGAAAGTCAGAACGTCTGCTCGACCCCTTTATCAATGCCCTGTATGTGGCACCGATATCGGCCCTGGTTCCCGTGATGATTTTCTGGTTCGGACTTGGCTTCACCGCACGGGTCCTCATCATCTATCTCTTTACCGTATTCGTGATAATCGTAAATACAATGCAGGGTGCCAAGCATACGCCAAGCGATTATGTCGAGCTCGCCCGGTCCTTCGGAGCCTCCCACCCTTACATTATCAGCCATATCGTTATCCCCCATGCTATACCCTATATCATGGTCGGGCTGCGCCTTGGGATCGGCCGCGCCGTGAGAGGGGTGGTGGTATCAGAGCTGGTGATATCGGTCACGGGGATCGGGATCATCGTCTCGAACTATAGCGCTTTTTTCAGAATCGACGGGATATTGGCCGTGGCCGTGGCGATCATGCTTGTCGGAATGGTTTTGTCTGGTCTCGTCCTCTGGTTAGAAAACGTCATCGCCCCTTGGAAGAGGAGAGGCACCGCCTTCCAGGAATAATCAAGGTAGATTGAACACGGGGTTTGAATCCCCGTGTTCGACCAAGGGGGAGAGCTGCCGCTTCTCCCCCCTGTGGAGTAATGGACCGCGACTCCACGGGGGAAACCCCATCGGCTTTGTGCCCGTCTCAAGAGGCGGGGTTTACATTGAATCAATAGAATCCATTTTTCGAGATACAGCCGACAAGAACTAATGAAGCGAGCGTCCAGACCTCAGTGACTGGCCATTTTTTCCTTCAATCGAAACCACTGGTCAGGAAGGAGCTTATTCATGACCTTATCGATCGGCAGGAACATCAAGATATTAATGTAGCCACGCAAGCGCATTTTCAGGGATTGGGGGGGATGTCGCATTGAGACCGCATATCCCCCTTCTTCATAAACGACGTAATGGTAATAGCCGCTTGGAATGAACAGGGTTTCACCGGGGTAGAGGGTCTCTTGGTAGCCGGTCACAGATCTCAGCCTGGGAAATTTTTCAAAGTCGGGATTGTCCACATCAACGTAGCTACGTGTGTTGAACGGGTGCTTGTAAAGGTTTTTTGACTCCTCCCAGGGAAAGAGCACTACCCGTTTTTTCCCGTAGAAGACCGTGTGAAATACATGAAACATATCGACATCACAGTGCATCGGCGTTACCGAACTTTTGCAGCCAAAAAACAGGAAGATAAATCTCTTAGAAAATCTGTCTGCTATGGAAGGCAGCATTAAGTCTTCTCTAAGTTCCGGCGCTTCCCTCAGCATATCAAAGAGGAACAGTCTCAGGTCTTCCGTGCTAGTGGTAATGAGATGGAGATACTCTTTCAAAAACATGGTTTTCAAACTTGACATGTAGTGTTTTCCGGGTTCCGCATAGTTTGCGTTGTATACCTTCACCCGCAAGTTACCATATTTTTGCTTCAAGTATTCCGGTGTCCATTTCGTTGTGGCGGGCCAGGAGGAAGCCAGATCTTTAAACACGACGGGACGGTTCGGTCCCATATAGCGGGTCTGAAAGTCCGGTGGTGTGATGTTTTCAACGCGAGGGATGGGAAGTAGATTTAATTTGTCCATTTGTGGTTGCAAAGTTAAGGTAACGGCAACCAATAAGCACTATCACAAAAATATAGTAGATGCCTAGGAGAGAGGCACTCGAATTCCTTTACCTGGACGTCAGCCGGAAATCGATAGCCCGGACCGCTAACGCAACTGAAATTAGAGAACGGAGGCTATAGAGAGCCCCCGTTCATATTGCCGTTAGGTTGCAAATAACTCAGGCCGTTGTCACCAGACAGAAATTCTCGATAGATATCCAGGATATCCTCGCGTTCTAGATGTAAAAAATGCCCCGTGTCGGCCACAACCCTGGTTTCACAATCGGGAATTTGAGTGGCTGCAATATTTATGTCTTCTAAATCCAAGATGGTATCTTCTTCACCATTAATGATTAAGGTCTTTGCCTTGATATTGCGTAAATCTACGATTTCACGAATATTTGATACAGACTCCATTAATTCGCTATGCGCGAAAAAAGCCCGGGCACACTCATCATCGATACTGATAAACTGTTGGTATATTCTTTTCTTGTAGGCCATGGGTAAACGTTGACCAAAACTACTAACGATTAGATCGCCTACCTCATGGCCCCTTCCTTTCCCGTACAATTCCTTCCCCTTTTTTATTGTTTCCAACAACCTTTTACTCGGCTTGACACCGAAGCTCGCCAAAATTATTTTATCTACATACTCGGGAAACTGCGACGCAAAGGCGGCAGCTATGACTGCGCCCCATGAGGATCCGGCAAGATTGACGCTTTTGTTGCTACCGGTTATCAATTTAATTTGACGCAGTATTTCAATCTGTTCATCCAGCGTTATGGGCTCATAGCCGGACAAGATGCCGCCCTTCCTCTGTCCCGGTTGCTCAAATATGACCACGACATATTCTTTGGAGAAGTAAGATACAAATAACTTCCAGGCTGCCATCGTTTGCTGTGCGCCACTGACGCAAAGGATGGTTTCACCATGATCACCGTAGATCCTGTATGGCACCAAGAACCTTCCTACTTTGATTTGACCTTTTTTTATCTTCATAATATGTCAAAAAATCCCTTTGCCCTATCGATCCCCATAACGCCGCCACCGAGGCGACGCCGCAATCTTCCTCTCCTCCTTTTCATGTAGCATAGACCTAGCAGAACTCCCCAACCTCGACAACTCGTAAAATTACTAGGCCGTGTCCTTTGGCCCGGAATACCCTTAGAAATCAATAATAATAAGGATATCTAAGAAGGATAAATCCCTGAAAAGGGCCTCTGGCTAATCCCTTCAAGTCTCCTCCTACAGGGGCCAAGAGGTTGCCGATGGGGTCTTTCTGTCCGATGATTGCTCGAACTTTATCCGAAATTAGGAAATATAACAATAGGTCAATCAGGGGTGGGATGCCTGCCTAGTAGATCTTATCCTCAAAGACCCAGCGGTCGAGATTGTCGAAATACTGCCGTCTCAGCATGAGGCTCATCTCGACGGCCCGTGATGCTTTGTCCTGCTTTTCCGCGCTGGTCGCATACTTGACCAGCATCTCCACTGGATAACTCCCGTGTTCCTCTTCGTCTTCGTGAATCTTCTCATAAGGCTTCGTGACCCATTCCGGAACCGTGCCGGCATTGAGGCTCATACGGATCAAATAATCCGCCACACCCTCGCCCGCTAGAGGGAAAGCGGCTATACGCTCAACGGTCTCGCCAAGCGCCTCGAATGCATTGAACATCCCCATTTGAGCCGGAAGGGTCTTGTAGTCGTAGGGCTCCGCACCCTTGCCCTTTAACGCTTTTTCCAGATATCCGGCATGGACAAACTCTTCATGAACCGCCTCCCCTAGAATGGCCTTGACATCCAACTCCGGCGTGGTCTTGAGCCAGGAGCCAAATATCTCTGCCGCCCGAATCTCATTAAATAGCCTGCTCTTCATCACCTTGATTCGCATTCCATCATCGGTCAAGGGAATGTAGCTGTACGCAGGCGGCCTGGCATCTAAGGTCTTGCAGTAATCAGCCACTCGACCTTGAATCTTTGTAGCAAAATCACTACTGTCCATAACTCCCTCCCTCTACTTAATCCGTCTGCCCATTTAAGAATTTACCATGCGGGCGAGAGGCTGATCCGTAAAACGATGAGGATCAGGAATGCCAATACGGGACAAGAAAGGATCAGCACCTGCCGCCAGTCCAAGAGAGAAACCACAGCGTACGCCAGTGGCTCGCGGATGGTAGGAGGAAGGCCCGAGTATCTATTCCAGATCCGGCCCAGGAAGAACACATTGTATATAAATCCGAGCGAGGCGGCGATCGCTACCCCCCAAATAAACGGATCCATAGTCTCCATGGCCTCAGAATCAAAGACGAGAATTCGCAGGCTGTAATAGATCAGCCCGACAGCAGCCGCTGTGGTGGAGCCCCACAGGCATAGCCCAAACTGTGCCACTCCCCTTCTGGCCCAGGTCTCTCGCGCCTCAGAGAGGGTATGGCTGACTACCCGCTCCGCGGCTTCCTCCGCCTCTCGGATCACCTCCTTCGCCTCATCCCGAACACCTTGAATCACTTTACGAACCAATGCCAGTATGGTCGACAAGACGAGAAAATCATCAACATATCCTAAGCCGGGGATCCAATCCGGAACCGTATCGATCGGGGCCAAAAAGTAAAGCAAGGCGGCAATCACCATAACCTTGTATCGCGCTGGGACTCTGAGGTCCGCCATGGTGCGGTAGGCCTCACGGGCAAGATTGACAACCGGGTTGTCCATGGCAATCCGGGCGAGCTTTCGGGCAAAACCTTCTCGCACCTTGGCCTCACTGCCAGAGCGAGCAGCCTCATCGATAAACTTCTGTGGAAGAGGATGCGAATCAGTCATACACGGTATCAGAGTATGGTCCCACGTCGATAAAGGCCTCGATAACACTTGGGCCGTTAAGGCTGAAGCCCCAATCGATGGCGTCGCTTAGCCCTCCTGCATCTCTTACGGCACGGCAGGGAACTCCGAAATAGTGGGACGGGGAATCTGGCGGATCTCCGAGGTAGACACCTGAATATCCGTAGCCCTTCCGCTCCTGTTTGACCTTGATCAGGCCCAACCAACCGTCATTCAGCACGATGATTGGTACAGCCAATCCGAGTCTTCTGGCCATGGCCAATTCCCCAACAGTCATCTGAAAACAGCCGTCTCCTACAACCCCCACGACGGCCCTATCGGGATGGACGAGTTTTGCGGCATAAGCCGCCGGCATACCGTAGCCCATCG
>JAZFYO010000125.1:0-4248 GCA_036443615.1 Binatia bacterium
CGCTTCACCCCCAGGTCCTTTCGCAGGATTAGGAGCCAGTACATCCTCTGCGCCAGTGCGACGATCAACTTGGCGCCCTTCCAGTCTTTGAATACCGTCAGCGTCGCGTGTGCGGAAGCGGCAGCGAAATCTATCTTCCCATCACGCAATGCCTCCATGGTTTTAGGTACAGGGTAAAGATTTTTAACTTGAGCGTCGTATCCTTCAGCTTTGAGAAATCCAAGATCGGCTGCGGCAATGGCAGGAAAATAGGAATTCGATATCATATCGGGTAGAGCAATTTGCATGGGACCATCCCCTTATCAATTAAGTGCAGAGACTATCCGAAAGGCAGAATTCATGTCAACCTTTTCAGCGGCTTGCTCCCAGGGGGGAACATGAACCGTGAGACAAACTGCGCCGAAGAGTTGGTATCTTTCTCAGCCGTTTGGTTCGTCTAGTTATCTCCTTGGCTATTTGCTAGTGTGACTCGGGAAATTTTCGATTATCGAAAACGGAGGGAAGACGATGGGAGATATTAATTACTTCGTGCACTCGGCGAACATACTCTTTTTTTTCTCCTATTCCGTCAGGGATATTCTCTGGCTTCGCTGTCTGACCGTCGTAGCCTGTTCTTCGCTGATCCCCTTCTTCTACTTCCAGCCCGAGCCTTTGATGGTCCCGGTTATATGGAATTTTGCTTTTATATGTCTGAATATCGTCCAAATAGGAATTCTTATATACGAAAGGAGGCCTATTCGCTTTACCGATGATGAGAACCGCCTTTTTCAAATGGTCTTTAGAAGATTGACTCCGGTGGAGTTTCTCAAATTGCTAAAGGTCGCTCGCTGGATGGAAGCCGGGCCCTCCGATCAGCTTGCCAGGGAGGGGGAGACCCTGGACAACGTGATGGTTATCTTTTCCGGCCGGGTGTCTGTCCGGGTAGAGGGAAAATTAGTGGCCGAGCTGACCGATGGCCAGTTTATTGGAGAGATGAGTTTCCTGACAGGCGAAAGCGCTTCTGCAACCGTGAGTGCGACGGAACCGACCAGGTATGTGGCCTGGTCAAAGAATGACCTGAAATACTTTCTCGAACGGAATCCCAATCTGTCTCCTTTACTGCAAACCGTCATTGGAACGGACCTGGTGAAAAAACTCAAGCATCTCTAGAGGGATTCAAACAGAGATGGCTTCTCGTCATTGGCTTTGATTTGACACCACCGCTACATATGCAGAATCAAACAGACTCTGGTCCGAAGGTGTCTGTTGAGCAGATATCGAGACAGGTCGGGGGTGCATCAGACCTTTGGGTCGTAGGTTGGCGGGTTCAGAACCTGAGTGAGAAGCGGATAGAGCTTCTCACTGCACGTCTGCCCCATAGTCAGTTTCGGGGCGAGGAAATAGAACTGGCCCCGCCTTCTGGGATCTTAGCTGGAGAGAGTGCCTCGCTGGAGCTTTCAGTAAAATGCAGGGGGAGTCCAGGGTCGGTTGTCAAAAATGCCTTTCTTATTTTGCGTGTTAAATGGTCGGGGCAGTCCTGGCTAATCCTGGCTCGCTTGCGCGTCCTCTTCGATGAGCAGGGTGCGCCTCAAACCGTAACGGAGATGGTGACCACACAACCGGTGGGTTTCTCTATCCAAGGAGGAAAGATTACTTAGGAAGGAGTCTGCTCCAATGGCTTTAAGCGAAAAGGATCGCTCCATTCTCCAAAGGGTGCACGGCTGAAATAAAAATTGAGGCCTCGGCTTCGAAGAGACCACGGGTATGGTCTCGAACACCCTTCACCTCGATCTTCAGGAGCTGCTCAAAACCCTTGAGCGTATTCGCCGGGATTTCGGTGATGACCCGGAGTACAAAAAGTGGCGCAGGCAGCTTCCCAAGGATTGGCCGATCTAGCACGGCAAAGAGGGCTTCACTTTCTGTGCATTTCAGGGAGCCGCACTGGCAGCTGGCGCAATCTGAGGGGCGTAGTCCCTCTCCAGAACTCACGCTGCCCAGTGATGGCCTGGACGTGCCCGTCCCACTCCAGGGTGAAGGCGGTCACTCCCAACTTGACTGCGCGTCTCACCTTTTCCTGAGTCTCCGAGTCTGTGGCGTAACGGCGAATGGCCTCGATCTGGCGCGCCCCGTGGGCGTCATCCTGCTCGGCGTGCAGCCGGTAGGTTTCTATCGCTCGTTCTGAAAACCCGTAATGTCCCTTGAGCTCACGGTACACCTTGTCGGCAACGCCCCCGCGTCCTCCGTGTTGGCTCTCCACGAAACTCAGCATCGAGACGCCTTCCAGTGCCGAGCGTCTTTGGCAACACCCGGTAATCATCTCGATGGCCGCCATGGTTCCAGGGGTGGGCTCGGCCGAGTCCGCCTCCTGGCGTGAAATCCCCCCCTCCTCGAGAAACTGAAGCATAACCTCCGGATGGCTCCGCGGGCTGGAGAGCTCTTCCATGAAATTCTCCAGCACCACGTCCATGAGCCCGTACTGCTTATCCGTCACCGCATTCACCGCGATGTAGCCGAAGAAGATTGGGTTGGTTCGAACCCGCAGGTAGTGCTGGATCTCACCGAGAATGATCTGCTCGCGACTCCAGCGGTGCTGAATGATTCCCTGAAACCACGGGTGCTGCTCCATCGGCACCTCGTTAGCGAAACCCCACATTTCGGCAATGAGTTCGTCAGGAGACATGTTTGATACCTCCTTTGACACCGAATATGAAAAATCGGACAATAAAAATTTCTAAGTTTCCCATCACATCCTCCGCCATAAGGGCCGGGGCAGTCGTTAAAACGCCTCGCCTTCCTGACCAGAGAGGGGACAGAGACGATTTACAATGCTATAGGTCAGAGTGTGAAATCTCAAGTCTCAGCCCGGGCTGATATGAATGACCCAATTCTCCGCCTGTCGGCTGACCTCATGTTGACACAACAATCCTTAATCGGATATTTTCTCTCCCAATATGGGGTTTTGGGATTAGCCCACGTTCTCGAAGAGCCGCTCTGATTGGAACCTAATAATGGAGCCCACTGATGAATGACGGTAAGCCCGTTGCGCTGGTTACCGGTGCGGGGACAGGGATTGGTCGAAGCGCAGCCCTGGCATTGGCCAGGGGCGGCTACGACTTGGTGATAAATTTCAGCCGCAGCGAAGAGGCGGCCAAGGGTACGGTACGGGATGCCGAAGCGGTCGGGGCTCGGACTCTGCTGTTCCGGTGCGACGTGAGCGATGATGCGTGTGTGCGCTCCATGCTCGATGCGACGACTAAGAAATTCGGGCGCCTCGACGTGCTGATCAACAACGCCGGTACGACCATAGATGTTGGGCCCAAGGACTTCGATGGGGTAAAGGTCGAAGACTGGAATCGCGTCTTCGCGGTAAACGTGCTTGGCCTCTTTCTCGTCACCCGTGCTTCTACGCCGCTATTACTGGAATCACCCAACGGGTGCATCGTCAATACCTGCAGCATCGCCGGCCTGAGCCCGGGCGCGCAGCCGCTTCCCTACGCGGCCAGCAAGGCCGCCGTCGCCAACTTGACCAAGACCCTTGCCGGCGCCCTGGGGCCCAAGGTGCGCGTCAACGCGGTGGCGCCAGGGTGGATGGAGGGTGACTGGATGCAGAGGACCCTCGGCGAAAACTACGAGGGGCTGATGGCGCGCCGCGCTCGCTATACGCCGCTCAAGCGCTGCGTCACGGCCGATGATGTTGCCGATACTATTATGAGCCTCATCATAAGTAATCGCTTCGTCACCGGCGAGATTTTTATCATCGACGGCGGATTTTCCAGTACGACCTAAAGCGGTGTTGAGTAACGAGTCCTGAGTACTGCGGGAGATAAGCCAATTTCGAAATCTCATTACTCAGAACTCGGTATTGAAAGGGACAGGATGCTTGAGGGCGTCGTTCGATTTCCGCCTGAGTTCGCGGCACGCTACCGTGAGAGGGGATACTGGGAGGATCGGTCCCTTACGGACACCTTCGAAGAGGCATTTGCCAAATACGCCGATCGGGTGGCGATCGTCGACCGTGACCAGGCTGTTACCTACGCCCAGCTCAGCCAACGGGCGGAGCGGTTGGCTCTCAACCTGCTGGACGTAGGTCTCAAGCCGCTCGATCGCGTGGTCGTGCAGCTACCCAACGTCGCCGAGTTCGTATACCTGTACTTCGCGCTCCAGAGAATCGGCTGCATCCCGATCATGGCCCTGCCCACGCACCGCTACCGCGAGATGAGCCAGTTCGTCGAGCTGTCTGGGGCGGTGGCGTGTGCAACGCCCGACCGC
>JAZFYO010000126.1:0-4124 GCA_036443615.1 Binatia bacterium
TTCAAGTGGCCACCAATTCCGCTGGGAAACAGAAGTCCTCCAGGTCCATGAGCGAGCAAAGAGCGGAGTCTCGAAGAGTGAAAGAAGTCCCTATCGAAGCGACGGTCAAGGGACCGCTGAGCTTCTCGATTGGGGGGCTTGGGCTTTCTTTGAGGTGGGAAGAGCCGCGCAGGGTGAACTGGCCTCATCCATTGTACGAACCCTTTGTTGGAGAGGAGAGCGAAACCATCCAGTTTCAGATTCATTTTAACGGGTGCCCGGAGCTCACCGGCCAAAAACTCATCTTTGATGGTGAACACCATTGGAAGCTCTATCAACAAGATTCCCGATACGTCTTCGAGACCTTCGATACCTCAACCAAGGCAAGGAACGCGATCTCGCTCGTCAATCATCACTTCGATCGGGCAGAGGTGTATGTGGACCCGGGAGCTTCAGGGACCCCGCCGCCCTGGTCGCTCCCCCGCCTGATGAACCCCCTTGGGCAATGGCTGCTGGTCAACCGGTTGGCCGAACTTGGGGGGGTCATGGTGCATGCCCTGGGAATCGATGATGGGGGCCAGGGGATGGTGTTTGTGGGAGCCTCTGGGTCGGGGAAGAGTACTCTGGCCCGGTTTTGGCGTCGGCGCAGGGGGAGTCGGATCTTGAGTGACGAGCACCTGATCTTAAGACGTCTAGGCAGACGTTTTTACGCCTATGGCACTCCGTGGCCGGGCATGGCCGCCAGCGTCTCGCCGGATCCGGTCGAAATCCAGCAGATTTTTTTTATTGAGCACCATCCAGAACATCGCCTGTGGGACGAAACCAAGGGGACGTTAGCGAGTTGTCTATTTTCCCAGCTGTTTCTTCCACGGTGGAATCACAGGATCATCGAATCAGGAGTCACTCTGTGCGAGCAACTGGTTCAAACGGTAGCATGCCAAAGACTCGGCTTTGCCAAGCATCCGAGCGTCATCGATTTTGTAAGGCAAGTCAAACCAGGGGGAGCAACATGAATACGAAGAAAGCCTACGTGTCACCACGGGTCATCCGGGTCAACCTGGAACCGACCCAAGCTGTGCTGAGTCACTGCAATGTCGACGCGCATAGCCTCAAAAACTTACAGCCAACAGGATTCTGTGATCTCGGCAAGGACTGTAAGCAGGCCCATTCGGGGGACATGGATGCGAATTCTTAGGGCATCGCCTCTTTTTTACAGATAAGTGAGAGATAAAAGAGGGCAAAGATGAAGCACCAAGCACTGAGATGGCTCGTCTGTCCCCGCAGAGAGGGGGCTCGTCCCTGCCACGGGACATTGCAGGTCCAGCAGGCGATGAGCGCTTGGGATGAAGACCCTCGAGAGAGCCTGGAAGCGATCCTTCGATGTGATGGCTGTAAGAGGACCTACCCGGTCGTCTGCGGCATTCCCATTCTCATGGATGAGCTTCCCAAATACCTGAGACGCAATTACTACTTTATCGTGGGGTCTTGCCGGGCGCAGGGCAGCTTGAGTGACGAAATGCAGGCGGCACTCCTGAATTATGTCCTCTTGGATTTGAAGACTGGAGAGGAGGAGCTTTTCCCAGTCGCAAGAAGATATACTCGCGAAACCCAACTTGGTTTTCTCACCGCAATAGGGCCGTATCTGTGTAACCACTATGACGATCTGGGTTCTCTTGCAAAACCATCCGATCCCCTGTACGAATTCCTGAAAGCCTATTCCACCCGAAATCCCCACATGGTCTTAGAAGGTTTTGCGGCCCGCTACAGCAATGGAGGCCAAGGCCTGGCTCTCGATATTGGCTGCCACGTTGGAGGATTCACTGCCTTACAAGCCCAGAGGTCCCGCTTTGTCTATGGCGTGGACGTCTCCTTTGAGAACCTGTTGCTAGCCAGCCAAATTCTTAAAGGGCGACCGAAAGGGCTTGATCGATACCGCCTCTATCAGGAGGGGAAGCGGTATCATTGGCGAAGCCTCCATGCCCCACGGTGCCAGAATGTCGAATTCGTCGTGGCCGCAGGAGGGAATCTCCCTTTTAAAGCCTCCAGTGTGGATACGGTCTCAAGTTGTAACGTGGTAGATATTGTCCAGCAGCCCATGAAGCTCGTGGATGAGAAGGTCCGCGTGCTGAAAAAGGGGGGACTGTTACTCCTCTCGGATCCCTATGAATTCTCCGGGATGAGGTGGAAGAGACTGAAAACCCGGAGTCGGCAGTCCCCGTTGAGGGTGATCAAAGAGAGAATCGCAAGCCAGATTCGAATCGTCCAAGAGGAGGATGCCGTGCCCTGGATTACCCAAGAGTACAATCGGAGCTACATGATTTACTACAACCACTGCTTGGCTGGAATCAAAGGCAGGCCAAAGGCGCACCAAGAGGAGAGGAGCAACCATGCCAAGGCATGAGGGACTTGGAATCGAGAGCATGGGAAAGTCGGAGTTCTATTCTAGATTGGAGAGCAGGGCGTTTGAGAAAAGGATCCCCGTTAAGGCGACGATGGAGCTGACCTATGGCTGTAACCTGCGTTGTGTCCATTGCTACAATCCCACCCACGAGGCCAAAGGGGAGCTCTCGACCCAGGAGTGCTACCGCATTATCGATGAGCTCGTCCAGGAAGGATGCTTCTTGATCAGCTTCACCGGGGGGGAGATGTTTACGCGCAGGGACGCATTTGAAATCCTCACCTATGCCAAGAAAAAGGGCGTTGCCATCATCCTTCTCACCAACGCCAACCTGATCACGCCTGAGAGGGCCGACCGGATTCAGGCCCTTCGGCCCTGGAGAGTTGAAATCTCCATCTACGGTGCCACCCCAGAAACTTACGAGAGGGTGACCAGGATTCCTGGATCCTTTCGGCGGTTTCTGGAGGGTGTCGAGCGGCTACGGGAACGCAAGGTGCCCCTTCTCATCAAGATGCCCGCCATGACGCTGAATCAACGCGAGGTCCAGCAGGCCAAGGCCCTGGTCGAGGGATGGGGAATCCGCTTCATCTACTGCACGGAGATTACCCCCCGGCAGGATGGTTCCCTGGAACCGCTGCGCTATCGGATCACCGCGCAGGAGGTCATCCAATTGGATCAAGAGATCTTGGGAGAATGGCGGGGAGAAGGCCAAGAGGAAAAGAAGTGCCAGGCAGGCGAAGGGCTTTTTCGCTGCATGTGCGGGAAGAGTTCCGTGGCCGTGACCCCTTATGGGGAAATGAACCTCTGTATAAACTTTCCTGTTCCTCGATACAACCTGCGAACAGGGAATGTTTCCTCCGGTTGGAAGGCCTTGGTCGAACATGTTGACTCGGCCCGCCCCAGCGAGGCTTATGAGTGTCCGAGCTGTTCTGTGCGCGATTCCTGTCGCCAGGCCCCAAGCGATGCCTTGCTCGAGACGGGCGATTTCAGTCCCTGTCTTCCCTACTTCAAAGAACTCGCCACACTGGAGAAGCAGGCCTATGAGGCAGCCACTGGAAAACAGGGCCAGCGGGCTGCTGGGTGGACACACAAGGAATCCTCCGATGGCTGACTTACCTGAGGGTGTCGTCTTCTCAGCGGGCCAAACTGGCCGCTCTTCCAAGGGACAGGTTGCCAGGGACAGGATGACGGGTATACGGAGCGGAACTCAATGGAGGTCTCTTGATCATAAAGACGGCCAAGACCAGCATACCCGGTGAGACTATAAGACAGATGTTCATCGACTTATTGAGGGATGGGCATTGCATCCGCTCTCCGGCGCGAGCCGAGAGCATGTCCCCTTTCATCAGACAAGGAGATTTCTTGACCGTGAAGCCAATCACGTTTGCGGAGGCTCAAATCGGAGATATTGTGGCTTACCGACGAGATGAAACTGAAAGTGTGCTGACTACCCATCGCGTTATTCAGAAAGGCAGAGATGGTGAAGGATCGTACCTCATCACGAAAGGTGACCGGAGTCGCTTTCGTGATTTTCCGATCAAGTGCCCGACCGACGTGTATGGCAAGATCGTAAGCAGGGAGAGGCATGGTCTGCTCATCTCTCTCGAGACCCACTTCCAGCGTGTCCTCGGCTATCTCATCGCTCTCCTTTCTTTAGGGGTATGGCACCTTAGGAACGCTATGACGGCTCCCCACCTAGTTCCTGTTAAGGTGGTACGTCGGATCTTGCGGCTGACCAGGTGAGGTT
>JAZFYO010000127.1:0-2506 GCA_036443615.1 Binatia bacterium
GGGTAATATAATGAAGGTGCTGCTCCCCCCTGAGCTCTAGCGTCACCTCGTCGCTCGGATCGACATGGAAGTCCAGCCTTTGTTTGCGCCCGCGGCTTAAGAATGCGATCGACTCCGAGTCTTGCCATAGGACTTGTCGTCCCTTACCTCCTTGATCCGAGGTCTTAACCACCTCGTTCAGGTCGATTACACTCAAATCAAGCATGTTCCCTCCTCGTAAAATCTTTTCAGCATGACAGAGATCCACCTTCGCGATACTTATATTCCTACCGATTAAAGGGAGTCAATGATTCGTTGTGGACCACAATATCGCAACATGGGAGCTTCTTTCATATGTCCAAGGTTTGACCACGGCCTTTTTCTTTGACCTTTTTCAGAACAAGTGCCCCGAGGCTAACGTCGGCCACTCCTTGTCCTGCGTTATTTTTGAATAGGGTGATCTCGTCTGGTTTTGTCCTACCTTCTCTTTTCCCCGCAATCATCGGACCTAATTCGATGAGCTGCTCCCACCGGATGATGCCGCTCTCAACTGGATCAAAAATATCCCCCTGTTCGTCCTGAACGGCTTGCTGAATTGATACGATTCCAATAACGTTGCTCCTGGCAATTGTCGTATCATCAAGTTCTCTCCGCTTGGCTTTAACAAACCCTCCCTTAACCAATCCAACATTACTTCCAACGATAGATGTCACATGTACTCCGGGCTCTAGCCAGTTGCCGTCGAAGACAGGAACACTGGAATTCGTCGCACAGAGGATGAAATCTACCGCCTGGGCTGCTTCTTTAGGAGAAGAAACAGGTTTGATGTTAAGATTCAGAAGCGAACCCATCTCGTCGGCAAATTTCTGACGGTTCTCTTTGTTGGGACTATAAACTTTCACCTCTTTTATCTTTCGGATGGCCACCAAAGCGACAAGGTGGTTTTTTGCCTGGCCCCTAGAACCAAAGATGCCCAATCGTTCAGAATCCTTTCGGGCAAGGACATCTGTGCCCACAGCGCTGGTGGCTGCCGTACGGACACCAGTCACTGCAATGTTATTGGGTAACTCGCTGCAGGTAATCTCTCCCACGATGATGCCCTTGAGCTCTCCTTCGGCCGCGTCATAGAGGATAATAACGGGATGGTTCAATCTAGGGTATTCCTGATGCCCCGCCATCGGTTTCACCCACTCGCAGTGAGTCATGAGTCCAGTAACGCCCGCGCCGGGAACTCCCCCCTGATGGACGCTCACTCTTACCCCTGTGGGAACGTGGATCCTTCTCCTCGGCGCGTTGATCTCTGGATCTTGACCCCATTCCCGAAATCCCGTTCGAATAGCCTCAATCGCCTCGCCCATCGGTACTATGCCTTTAGTGTCACCGGGTAAAACCATTAACGTCTTTGCCACTTTGATCACTCCTCTCCTACTAGTAAAAAATCCTCGCTCCCCCGTCAAGGACTCAAAACACCTACTCTGAAATTGAAAAAAGCCCAGAGAGGAGGGATATAATAAATTCCCTGCTAAATACAAGTTCCCGGCTCATCTAAGGATGATTTGGCATCGGAGAACGTGCTATCTTCTCATAACTGACGGACAGATGACTGTTATGGACAAAAATGCGTTTCAGGATCTCGGCACGGTCTTGCACTGTCATGGTTGTGGACCTGACAACGAAAAAGGGTTGAGAATAAAGAGCGTTTGGGATGGCGACGAAGCCGTGTGTACCTGGCATGCGCAACCACACCACTGTGGCGGATCAAGGGAGATCGTTTACGGGGGGATCATTGCCTCTCTCATCGACTGTCACAGCATCAATTTAGCCATAGCACAGGCATATAAGAACGAAGGCCGCTCCATCGGAAGCGCTCCGAGGATAAACTATGTCACCGCCAACCTGAACGTTTCCTATCTCCGGCCAACACCCATTGATATGTCTTTGCACCTTCGGGCCAAAATCTCCAGGGTCGAAGGACGAAAGACCTGGATCAGTTGCACGCTGAGTGCAGGGGAACAGCTTTGCGCCACGGGTGAAGTATTGGGGATTAGTGTCCAGCGAGAGGACAAGTAACTGTCTAACATGCAGGAGACCAACTGTGGAGTATAGCACTCTGGGACGCAGCGGAATAAAGGTCAGCGTCGCCGGCTTGGGCTGTGGGGGCCCCAGCCGACTGGGCCAGGGAACCAACAAAAGCGAAAAGAAATCCATCGCCCTAGTTAGACAGGCTCTCGACATGGGGATAAACTTTTTGGACACCGCCGCAGTCTATGACACGGAATCCATTGTGGGCAGTCCCATTCGGGAGATTCCGCGCGACCGGGTTGTGATTTCCACAAAGAAGCATCCCCCATCCCCTCATCGCACCAACCCTGCAGAGCAGCTAAGAAAGGGGCTGGAGCAAAGCCTCAGGAGGCTTAGAACCGATTATGTTGATATCTACCACCTCCATGGAATAGCTCCCGACCAATACCCCTTTTCGCTGAACACGCTCGCACCGGTCCTGTTGAAAATGCGGGAGGAAGGCAAG
>JAZFYO010000128.1:0-4917 GCA_036443615.1 Binatia bacterium
TCGAGACTTAACTTCCGTCCGAGCTCTTTAATCGGAATGCCACCTGCCCTATTGACCTCCTGTATCCATGCCATAGCCCCTTGAAGGGCCTGGCGCCCCTGTTCAGAGAAACTGCCGCTCAATGAAGCGACCATCCCAACTTTCAAGGTGCGTAACAGGCCTAGCATACGGGCTGGTTTGACTTCCAGATGCGCTGCCATCGGTACAAATTTCCTGTTAGCCCTCTCCTATGACTGCTTCACGTACGATCGAAAATCCGGTCGCTGAGTTATCAATGAGTACCTGAAATTTGCTGCTTGTCTACTCGGCATAAACTGAGAACTCTTCCCTGCTCTCTTGCCTCTTGTTCATAGCATCTGAACTCACCCGGGTACTTGAAAAGAGGCTGACCGATAAGAGATGGTATTTCAACCCAGGACGCAATTTAAACGATGCTTAAATGGAATCCTACCCGAAATTGACACAATAGAGCGCTATCAGATGCTCCCTTCTCCAATTTGCTAGTCCAGGGGCAGTCTATTCTCTCAGGTGCGCTTGCGGCTCTCAATTACGGGCTGTCTTTGAGTGTCGACGGAATGCGGCCCGGGCCTTCGGCCAATGACGGAGAATAGACGGTGTCAGGGGTAACAGACTACGCACCACATGAGCAGACAGGTGCAGTTTCGCCTCGTGGCGCGAGTCCCATGGAAAGCCATAGGCTTTCCGGATCATCGGTGGAAGCATCCCTATCATTGGGAGCCGTACGAGCGAGAACAAGGATTGTGCCATACCTGGCATTGGAGGATAGACAACCTCTTGTGCCAGCGCTCGTGCTGTTTCAGTCACAGCGATCTCCCCGCTTGAAAACATGGTGTCCATGTACTGTTGGAGTTCTACCGAACTTCTCGGAAGAAAACCGTTTGGAATATCAAGTAACGGCTCTATCCCACTAGCTTCGACGCAGTAGCGATCTTTCTCCTCGGGCGTGAGAGGACCAATGTAGAACTCATAGGTAAGTAGGGACGACTCCAGCAGAGTGGCATGCACCCAGCGGAGCAGCACAGGGTCGTGTGCGGAATATGTGGCCCCAGCGGAAAAGACCCCGGCCGTTTCGGGTAGCCACCCGTGGACTTGATCATGCAGGGAATTGATGTGACGAACAACTCGCTCCACCTCCTCGGGTTTTCCGAACACCAGAGAAAGCATCGCATACAGCGTCCGGTAAAGTCGGCGCAGCCTGCCACGGGTCTGAACAAGGAAAGAGGTATGCTCTGCTACACCGCAAGCTATAAGCGGGTGCGACAATAGCAACAGGATTGCACGTCCCCAGCCGAGGAGCAGTAATACCTCGGAGTGGATCTTCCACGACACGGTGTCCCTACCGACCGGACATTCTCGGGCAGCGGAGACCTGCGCAGGAGCACCCGCCAGCAGGTCCCCTGTTACCGCCGTGATTTGACAGCCTAAATCCTTGATGACCATGTCGCTCATACCCTACTGCTCGATTTGTTTTCGGCTTCTTGAAAATGCTATTTCACCTCGCGATTCAACTCAAACGACGCTTGAGTTGAGTCCTACGTTCCTTAAGCCTTCCGATATCTCCCCCGCCAGTTCGGAGGCCTCTTGAGCGATGTTTTTCTTCAGTTCATTAATCACGCTTCTTACGGAGGCTCTCAGGTTAACAGCCATGCAGCCCTCCTATGTTTTTTCCCTCCTACCACCTTATCAGGTAGGAAACAACGTTCTTTCCTGGGGAAGTTCGGTAGGGATATATGGGACTCGGTGAGTCAAGAGGCAATTAGACAACGCGCTAAATGCGTCTCAGGACCATCTTGGCCTGTTCGGCATGGTCGATGATCTTTTTCTAAAGCCTTAGTTCGCAGGAGCTTTGAATCCTAAGACCGTTTTCGACCATCATCATCCCAGCTAAGTTTTGCCTAGGGCTTGGAAGAAGGATCATTTAGGTCTTATAACTCGACAACGCGGAGAGGAAACACCAAATGGACAACAGGGGCCGTTAACAGGCGAGCAGGTCTTTTTTTCTTTCTACATTCACGCATTTTGAGCGGCTCTACCCCGAACCGGTCAGATTATTCTCCCTAAGGCATGGAAAGTCTATTCAAGCACAAGGAAGTCGAACCCAGCGTTTCCCTTGAGGACACTTTGCCGGGGCGAGTGGAAGAGCTTCCTTCAAGATTTTGCGATCGGGAATTTGTGGACATAGGGGATCAACAAGAGCTGGAGCTTACTCATTTGGATGGAGAGGAAGATGGAGGGCTTGACGAGCAAGCGGCCCAGGGCAGTGATACGCTAGCGGTGTACCTTCGGGATATAGGATCTGTTCCCTGCTCACCCGGGAGGATGAGGTGGAGCTAGCGAAGCAGGTAGAAGAGTGAGAGGCTCAGGTTGCCAAGGCGGTCCTCTCATCGCCTACCGCATTGCACTGTGCCCTCGAACTCGGCGACAAAATTAAAAGAGGTGAGCTCCGCGTGTCCGATGAACTTCAGGATACGGGAGAAGGAAGAGAATTCCTGGAGCTGCTTATCGGTCAGGCCAGCCAGACTTTCCACCAAAAGTGCTTCCTTAAAGAGATCGGGAAACTCCGCTGTCTTGCCCGAGATTTAGCCACCTTGTACCGAGAGCAAAGAAAGAAAAACGTCTCTATTCAGCGTGGGGCTTGTCTCGAAAGGGACCTTTGCAGAAAAAAGGGACGAACGTTTCAAATTATAAGAGGTCTATGCCTTTCAAAGTTCTGTATTAGTGAGATGGCTGAAAAGCTGAAGGAATCTTATGCTCGCTTGACAGGGCTGGAAGAGAAAACACAAGCCTGCACTAAGAGGAAAAGGCGGGAAATTATCCTTTCTGAGATTCGGGCCATTGAAAACGACATCGAGATGCCGAAAGAGGAGCTCAAACAGCAGGTACAGTCCATGGTTAAGGGGAGGCAGAAAGCTGACCTGGCCAAAAAAAGGCTGACCGAGGCAAATCTGCGCTTGGTGGTCACTCTTGCGAAGCAATACACCAATAGAAGTCATCAGTTTTTAGATCTCGTCCAGGATGGGAATATCGGTCTCATGAAGGCGGTGGAGAAGTTTGATTATCGTCTAGGATATCGATTCTCCACTTATGCGCATTGGTGGATTCGGGCGGCGATTAGGCGCGAGATCAGCAACTCGGCATGTACGACCCGCATCCCTGTCCACGTTGTTGAAGAGAGAAAAAGATTGATCCTCTCATTTCGAGATCTTTTTCAAAATCTGGGGCGGGAGCCGCTCCCCTAAGAGATCGCAGACAAGATGGGCCTACCTTTGAAAGAGGCCCGAAGGATTATCAGAATTAAGAGCGAGACAGTTTCTCTTGATTCGCCTATCGGGGAGGAGGGCGAAGGCTGCCTGGCCGATTTAGTCGAGGACAGGTATATTCCCGGGCCCTTGGAAAAGACTATACAAGCGAATCTAGGGGTGCAGAAAAGAGAGGCCATTGCGATCCTACCCCCGAGACAAGAGGCCGTGCTCCGTTTGTGGTTTGGGATCGGCGAGCCCCGCGACTACACCCTTAAAGAGATAGAAGAGAGATTTTCGCTGACCCGTGAGAGGGTTCGTCAAATTGAGGAAAATGCCCTTCAAAAACTAAGCTCTCCGGATGGCACAGTTAAACACCTAGCCAGATGAGATCTGGGAAAGCACATCTCAAGTTCTAAAGTGAGTGATCTTTCCAGATGACTAGGCACGGGGAGACTGGTCAAATGTGGACCATTCAGGATGCTGGAAGCCTAACCCGCTATTAAGATATTCCGGTCCGGCCTAGCAATCGACAGACGATAAATTAGACAAATGTACTTCCAGGATGAATTGAATGGATGAATTGAGTCTCGTAGAATGAGGCTATTTAATTGCAGCGTAGCACCCGCTTCGCCTGCCGGGGGCTCTCCTTATGGGTATCTTGTAAGGTATCACCGACATCGGCTCACTAATTGACATCGGCCGATCGAACCGCCACAATTCTACATTATGGCGACTGAAAATTTAGCATTCGATCAACTCAAACATCAGCCCCGCGTTTTGCTCGGACCCGGGCCAAGCAACCTGCATCCTCGTGTCTTCCAGGCCATGGCCTGTCCGATCTTGGGTTACATGGACCCGGAATTCCTGGTGGTCATGGATGAGACGATGGCTCTGCTGCGGTCTCTGTTCCAGACACAAAACGAACTGACCATCACGCTACCAGGCACGGGCATGGCCGCTATGGAAGCCGCCATCGCCAATCTCGTTGAGCCCGGAGACGAGGTCATTGTCGGCATCCATGGATTCTTCGGAGAGCGAATGGCAGAGATCGTTGAGCGCCACGGCGGAAAGGCCATCCGCGTCCAGGTGAACTTCGGCCAAACCATCGATCCAGGGTTGATCAAGGAGCAACTCAGTAGGCACCCATGGGTTAAGGCCGTTGGTGTGGTCCATGGCGAGACCTCCTCGGGTATCGGTCAGCCACTGGAACAGATCGGCCACCTTTGCCGTGAGCATGACAAGATCTTCATCGTCGATACGGTCTGCTCTCTGGGTGGAGCCGACATCCCCGTGGACAAGTTGCTCATCGACGTCTGTTACAGCGCTGGGCAGAAGTGCATCGGGGGCCCTGCCGGTATCGCACCGATCACACTCAACGACCGGGCCATCCGACTGATAGAGTCCCGCACCCATCCAGTTGATACTTGGTACCTCGATTTGACGCTGATCCGTAAGTATTGGCTAGCCGATCGCGTGTACCACCACACCGCACCTGGATCATTGGTGTATGCCCTACGAGAGGCCCTGCGGCTGATCCACGAAGAAACCCTTCAGGCACGCATTGTCCGACACCAAAAGTGTGGTGACATCCTCAAGGCCGGTTTACAGGAATTAGGACTGGAACTGTTCGGAGACCCTCAACACCGTCTTTCCA
>JAZFYO010000129.1:0-3270 GCA_036443615.1 Binatia bacterium
GGAAGTGCCGCTTAAATGACATCTTTTCAATTGCATCCTGGGGGGTCTTAGCAGGAACGATCACCTATGCTTTGTGGGTCTTTTTACTTTCACCCGGGAATTACACGGAACCTAATTAGAGTCAGAGAGCCCGTTCCCTCCTAGACCCCCGGTCATATGGTGTGGGTCGATTTCCTGGGTAGCACCATGGAAGCCTCCAGTATTGCCCTTTTTCGCTCCCAGTGCTCGACATTTGTCGCATTAGAACCGCACAACTCCTTCGGCAAGGGTAAAGGTAAGGTAAAGGGTAGACAGTGTGCCGATGCCAACACTAAGAGCTGGTTACTATTTCCTGTCCCTTTATCGCCAGGAGTGGTTGGTGGCAACTTCTCGGCCTGAACAGTGGATTGGAGCTTGATCTTCAGGGGTGAAGGCGATATTGGGCTGAATAGCCCTTCTGTTCAATTTGAGGCAAGCTGTATTTGTCGCGATTCGTCAACTAATGACATCGCCAAAGGCAAATCGCCGACCATAGGGTTCCTCGTAAAAGAGAAGGTTGCGAGATACGGGGTGCATAAAGGCGGAAGGCAAAAGGCTTAAGGCGCAATAGGGGAATCGTACTCGTGCCCGTACACCACGTTCACGGCAGTAAACACGACCACGTTAGTGAATTCTCGAAAGAGGTAGCCAATGAGCAAGAATAACTGGGAGCCACCTGAATTTATTTCTCGAGATCAAATCATTAAGCAGTCTGAAGAGGTGCTCGCGATACCGGATCTGCCGGTTAGACAAAGCGAAGATATTTTCCGTATCCGCACCCTGGGAATGGACTGGGATATCGGGGCGGTGGTCTATGAGCCTGAGGATCAGGCGCGAATCCACACAGGACCGGATGGAAAAAAAGCGGGCATCTTTCTCCTCCACGGGGGGTCGGGGGACTTCAGGCACATGGAACGCCTGTCGCTCCTGCTTGCCCGCAAGTTCGCCTACAAGGTTTTGGCTGGCACCTTTCCTGGCCGATTCTACCTGGCGGACCCGAGCCGAGACTGGCCGGGGGATACCATTCACCCAGATGGGACGGTAAGGACGCCGATTTGGCAAGCAGGCGAGGAGATCGACCCGGACGAGTACGATGTGGTCAAGGACACCTCCATGAGAAACCGCTACGGGACGCGAACCCTGGCGCGAGCCAAACCGGGGACCAACTTCTACTATCGGATGGCGGCCTGGCCTGCGGTCTTCGAGGAAGGGATGATAGAGGGCAACCGGCGTCATTTTCCCGAGGGCGAGTATTCCGTCTATGGCCAGGGGCATTCCACGGGCGGACCTTTTATTAACATGCTATCCCAGCGGATCCCCAATATGGCGGGAGTGCTAGCGACGGAACACTCTCCGTACGGTTATCTCTGCGCTGCCAGAGATACATGGGGAGGCGATCTGGGAAGAGTATCCGGCTACGAGCCGCCAAGCAAAGAGGGCAAGGCCAGGACGGACCCGTTCAACGAACTCTACATCCGGACCTGGCGCGATCGTGCGAGATACGCAGGCCCGGAGGCCCTCGGCCAGGAGGGTCCCAACGCCCTGATGCGTTTTCCGGCGCTGATGGAGGAGGTACTGGATTCCTGGGAGCGGTCGAAGAAGCGGCCTAACTTCAAGGCGGAATATATTGTCACCCATAACATTGTCCCTTCATTGACCGAGGCGGCCAGGGTTAGCGCAGCGCGCCTGAAGATGAACACCGAGGAAACAGAGGCCCTGGTCCGGCGCTACCGGGGATTCACCTATGAACTTTCTGGTCCTGGGGTCAAGCCTGTTCCGCCAACCTGGTTCTGCATCTCCAAAGACAGTCGTGATCACAGCCCGGAGGCATACCATGAGGTCATCATTCCCGGCTACCTGGCCATGAAGCCAGCACCGAAAGTGAGGCTCACCCGCTTCGGCGCCGGCGTCCATGTCTTCTGGCTCGCAGAAAAAGATCTCCCCATGGGAATTGCCCCTGCTGTCGTTGGCTCATGGAACGATGCCATAATGGGCGGCTATTTTGTTTAAATGAGTCTCTCTCGACTTGAGGTAATTTATGGGCACCTTGAAGGTACGGGGGGGAAATTCGCCCGCGACCCGACGGGATACCTCTCTATCGAGGCCGGCATCTTTCATAGAAAAGGGCTTGAGGTTTCCTGGCAGCACGTTCAGGGGACAGAGGAGCGCTATCGTAAACTCGAGAACGGGGCCGCCCACATCTCCTTCGTCGTCGGCCGCGCGGCCCTGAAGCACTTTCTTAATTCCAAGACGACTCGGATTCTTGGCTCTTCCATGACGAGCTGTCCTTATTACCTTGTTGTCGATCCGGACATCAAAGAGATAGGAGAGCTGAAAGGAAAGTCTCTCGCCTGCAGGAAGGACACGGCCCGGATAGCGCCGTTGGCTCAGGCCTTTCAAGAGAGAGGTCAACTCACGTTAGGCGCGGATTTGACTCTCAAACTGACCGACGGCGATCAGGGCGCCTTCGATCTGCTAACCGGCGGCGAAATTCAGGCCGCCTTGCTGCCGCGCCCGTACGGCTTTATTGCTGAAGATAGGGGATTCAGGAGGGTGAGCGGATGGCCCGACGTCGTCGATGATCCTTTGCCGATCATGATAGAAACCACGGAAGCTCTCCTGCGTAAGAACGAGAAGGAATTTGCCGCCTTTTTGGAGGCCCACCACGAGGGCATCCGCTACCTAAAGGCGAATCGCGCTGATACCATCCGCATGCTTGGCGCTAAATTTGGACACTCGGTTTCCCTTGCTGCCAAGACCTACGACGACTACCTGGTCTGCCTGGACGATCGACTGACGGTAGATTTCGGCCAGCTGGAGAACCTTTTGGCCTTGGTCGCCCCTGATACCCCCGGCGGTGCCCGCCAACTGGCCTCCGAGTGGATTCTCCCGAATGCGCTTAGCTCGAATGGATAACCCCCGATCGGACAAAAATAAACGCCGCGATCCGATGCCCATCAGGGGAAATTTCTTGGGCTGATTAATTACGGATCGGGGCTAAAAACTCACCTAATCTATAGCTCTCGCTTGGTGACCGCCTCGTAACGCGACACCGGTGGCACCACTTCACGCGAGATGGCAACGTCGATCAGGGCCGGCATTCCGGACTCTTCAGCCCTACGCAACGCCGGCTTCAACGCATCCGGACTGGTGACGCGCTCCCCATAGGCGCCAAATGCCTTGGCGACCTCGGCATAATTAATGTCGAGGAACTCGCTCGCCTCCGGACACATCTCCTTGTGAATAAACTTC
>JAZFYO010000130.1:0-4173 GCA_036443615.1 Binatia bacterium
CCCCTGCCGGATTGGCGCGGGCCGGTGACATTGAAGGGGCGGACCACCCTTGCGTCCAGCCCTTGAGACTCACACAGGTTGAAAAGGGCGGTCTCGGCGGCAAGCTTCCCGACCGCATACTCCAGGCGGGCGGAGGATTTGGCAGGAACGATCTTAGACATCATCTCAGAGCAGAAGCCGTCCTGCCCGCCACCGTAAACTTCACTCGTAGAGACATCCACGAGTCTGGCCCCGCTGCTGAGTGCCAGATTGACTACGGCCATGGTGTCGTTCACGATGGAGGCCGCAATCCGACCAGAATGCGGCAATACCCCCGCAGGTCCAACCACCGATGCGAGATGGTAAATCTCATCGTAGGGCTCATCTTTTGAAGTTGCACAGAAAGTCCCCACGTCGGTAACCGAGTGAGACAGTCTCCCGGGGGAGTTTAATTCGCTCAGCAGGTCCTCTAAAGGGAGCGGATTGGTGCTCAGGTTGTCCACGACATGGACGTGGTCGTCCGTATCCTTGAGCAGCAATCCGATTAAATGACTCCCCAGAAAACCAAAACCGCCTGTAACGAGTATTCTCTTCATGTCTCGAGTAGTTCTCTGACTCAAACTTTTGGAGGCCCCTCATGGTGATACCCCATGCACACTGATTGGCAACCAACCCGCGCCTCCCTTCACCTGAGCTTACTTATCGCAAAACAACCCCACTCTTTTTGCCCATCGGCCACAGAACCTTTCAAGCCCATCGATACTGGAAGAGACGATACTTTAGCGAAAAGGGATGAAGGGTCACGGCCTGCCTCATCGCATCCCGAGCCCCCTCCATCTCCCCTTTTTTGGCCAGGGCCCTCGCCAGCCTGCAGTACCGGTAGGCGCAGAGGCGGGAAAAGGCCCGTTTCCCGATCAGGTCGACCCCTTCGGGATAATCGGCGAAAAGTTTTTGAAGTGCTCTAAGGTTCTCTCTCGATCTCCGCTCGTCATCCCCGCCGACATGACTCCCTTGTTTGCGGTAAAGGTAGACCACTTCATTGACAAAACCGATCCGATGATTCTTGAGGACACGGAGGGCCAAGTCGAGATCCCACGATATGCGAAACCAATCGTCCAAAAGTCCGAGTTCCAGCAGAGGCCCCCTCCGAATCATCGTCCCCTGCATCCGAACCAGCCTCCCGTCATATACATCTCTTAGGCCGACGCCCCTTTCCAGTTTTTTGGCCTTCCTCGTTGGGATGATTGTGCGCCGGTTGTGGTACTCCCCTTCGAGATACGCCCCGTTACCTACGGCCATCGTATATTGAGGGTAACGCTCCAGAAAATCAGTCATGTGCAGTAGGTGATGAGGCGTGGCCAGATCATCGGAATCCATGAAGGCGACGTATTGACCTTGGGCATGGCGTATGCCGGTATTGTGAGCACCCGCCCCACCCCGATTTTCCTGATAGAGATAGAGGATCCGATTGCGATAAGGGCGAAGCTCCTCTTCGGTCCCGTCTGTTGAGCCGTCATCGACAACGATCACCTCAAAATCTCGAAAGCTCTGGTTCAACACGCTATCCAAGCTTTCTCGGATAGTGGCCCTTCGATTGTAAGTGGGCATCACCACTGAAACGATAGGCGGGGTTTCCCCGGAAGGTGCGGGCTGAGGCTCCATAGAATCAAATGACCTTCCTCTTGGCAAAACGATGGAAGATCTCCTTGACGGTCTTGATCACCAGCCTTGCATCCTTTTCCTCCATCTTTGGATAGAGCGGGAGGGAAATCACCCGATCGGAGGCGTACTCGGCCCGAGGAAAATCACCTCGCTTGAATCCAAAGGTCTTGGAGTAATAAGACATAAGATGAAGGGCACGGAAATGCACGCCGACCCCAATGCCGGCATTCCTTAATGCCTGTAAGACGTCGTCGCGGTCGATATTAAGCTTCTCGATCTTTACTAGAACCACGTACATATGGTAGGCGGACTTATCTCCTTCCTTGACGGAAAGGCTTTGGATCTCGGGCATCTCTTTAAAGGCATCGTTATAGATCTCTACCAATCTCCTCCTTCGTCGCCAAAAATCCTCGATTTTATTAATTTGATGAATCCCCAGGGCGGCCTGAATGTCGAACATGTTGTATTTATAACCGGGGTAGATAACATCCCAGTGGGTATATTCATCGTCACCGTACCTCTGCCAAGCGTCCGCCGTTATACCGTGGAGACTCATTGTGCGGATTTTCTCGGCCAGGTCGTCTCGGTTGGTCGTCACCATCCCACCCTCACCGGTAGTAATATTTTTCGTTGCATAGAAGCTAAAGGACGTAGCATCCCCTAGGTTTCCTATCTTCCTCCCCCGGTATTCCGATTCTATCGCATGAGCAGCATCCTCGATGACCGCTAAGCGATGCTTTTCGGCCACGCGGAGAATCGTCTCCATTTCACAAGGCTGACCGAAGAGATGAACCGGCAAAATAGCTTTCGTTTTCTCGGTCACTTCACTTTCTATCAGAGCTGTATCGATATTTAAGGTATCAGGTTCGACATCCACGAAGACAGGCCTTGCCGCCTGATGAATAATCACGTTTGCAGTTGCAGCGAAGGTGATCGGAGTCGTAATCACCTCATCTCCCGAACCGATGCCGAGAGAAACTAGCCCCAGATGTAAGCCAGCAGTACAGGAATTGACTCCTATCGCATGCTTGCAGCCGATATAGTCGGCGAAACGCCGCTCAAACTCATGGGTCCTTGATCCTGTGGTCAGCCACCCAGACCTCAGCGTCTCGATGACCTCCCGCTCCTCATCTTCTCCCAACCAGGGACGATGAAAGTGACAAAACTCACCCACGGCGGGGTTATCAGTTTTTTTCCCTAGAGGCCTAGTCATCGCAGGAATTATCCTAGTGGTATTCTACTTCACCTCTTCTTGTTCTAACCGGGATAGACCGCATCCACATTTGTTTTTCCCACAACCGCCTATTTTTCTTGTACCAATCAATTGTTTTGTTCAAACCTTCCTCCAAAGAAACGTTCGCCCTCCACTCCAATAATTCCTCAGCCTTTTTAACAGACGATATATGGAGTTTCACCTGACCCAGCCTGTCACCCACGTACTGAATAAGTGAAGAAGATTTTCCCATTGCTTTTATTATCATCTCAGCAATCGTAAAGATGCTGGTGCTTTTGCCCGTACCAATATTAATGGCCTCCCCTTTAACCCTCTCTATGTCAACGTGAAGAGCTTTGTCTACTGCCCTACAGAGATCGCCCACGTAAACCCAATCCCTAGCGCTATTCCCGTCACCATGTACAGATAGAGTCTCGTCAAGGATGCAACTTGTAATAAAGCGAGGTATAACTTTCTCTAGGTGTTGAATAGGCCCGTAGTTATTAAAGGGCCTAAGGATAATTGCGGGAATATTATAAGTTGCCCAATAGGAATAAACCAGCCGATCAGCCCCAGCTTTAGCGCTTGCATATGGGCTCATTGGCATAAGCGGATGGTCCTCCGCCATCAGATCAGTGCGGGCTGTTCCATAAACCTCCGAAGATGATATATGGATAAAACGCTCAATTTTATCCATATATTTAAGGACACTGTTAGCCATAACCTGGGTACCAAGAACGTCTGTCTCGTAAAAGTGCAAATTATCAAATATAGACCTTGTTACGTGGGTCTCCGCCGCAAAATGAATCACTACATCCGACTGGCTGATAAGGGTATCTACCAGCTCCCCATTACGTACATCTCCGTACCAAAAGGAGAGTCGGGAACTTGAATTCATATTAATATCTATAGGCAGGTTATCGATACTACCCGCATAGGTAAGCGCATCCAATACGATTAGCCGGTAATCGGGATACTGATTGTATAAGTAGCGAACAAAATTGCTTCCCATAAAACCGGCGCCACCAGTGATTAATATAGTTTTCATAGTGAGTGCATCAGTCTTTAAGGGTATTCAGAGATTAAGCTTGACCGGAACATCTAAAGTCGCTCCAGGACGAATAGCTTTTGAACCCCGTAGGCACCAAAATTAGGTAGATGTACAAAACATTTATTGATAAATGCATCATTCCGAATCCTATTTTCGTTATTACCGACAATTAAGGGATATACAACTCGGGAGCCAAGATAATAGGTGCTTGAGAAATTTACAACCCGGACAAGTTTATATCGGGATTTGATAATTTCCAGCATGTAAT
>JAZFYO010000131.1:0-3082 GCA_036443615.1 Binatia bacterium
ACTGGCGAAACAAAGTACATCGAGGATTTACCGGATTTGCCGGGAACGGTCTATGCCGCCACGCTCCGGAGTCCTTATTCTCATGCACGAATCTTGTCTATAGACTCGTCAAAAGCAGAGCAGCATCCTGGCGTCGTTGGAGTACTGGACAGTAAGCACCTGGGAGACTTGAACCCCAAAATAAAAAACGGGGAACAGCACTTTGTCACGACCGACAAGGCAAGGTTCGACGGCGACCTGCTTGGTATAGTGGGGGCGGTGGATCTGCGAACAGCGAGAGAGGCTGTAGAACTCATCAACGTAGAATATGAGGCATTGCCTACAATTTTTAATGCCGGAGAGTCGCTAGATCCGGGGACGCCGCTGATCCATGAGAGTCTGGGCACCAACCTAGCGCTTGAGGATAGTTTGGAATGGGGGGATGTGGAGAAGGGATTCAATGAGGCAGATCGTATATTTGAGGAGGTCTACTTCTCACCCAGCGTGTTCCACCATCCTATTGAACCATTGGTAACCATCATTGCTAATTGGAACAACGATGCATTCGATGTCTGGGTGCCAACCAACACTCCCTGCTCGCTTGCCGTGGGCATCTCCGAGTTTTTTGAGGTCGACATCAGCCGAGTGAGGGTGAGGGTGCCCTACATCGGGGGAGGCTTCGGTGCCAAAGATTACTCAGCATCGATGTTTGTCGCGCTGGCACTATCGCGGAAAATCGCGCGGCCTGTTAAGTTGGTGGCCACTGAGGAGGAAAGCTTCCGCTATACCTCTCGCTGCAGCCTGGAATTCAAAGCCAAGATGGGAGTGAAGAAAGATGGGACATTGGTTGCTCTCGACGTAGATCTTTTGATGGATACCGGCGCCTATTTCAATGAAGCGACTCATCCCATCGCCCGCAACGCAACCGGCTCGGCGTGGGGTGCTTACCGGTTTCCTCACTTTCGCTGCCGAACCTCTACAGTCTATACAAACAAAGTCCCGGCTTATTTCTTTCGCAACACTGGTAAGAACGAGACTTTTTTCGGAATCGAGTGCATGGTCGATAGCGTAGCACGACAGATAGGCATGGATCCCGTAGAGTTTCGTGCAAAGAATGCCTTGCACCGTGGCGAATTTACCACCCGGAGATACAAGGAGCGAGGAGAGGACAGAACCACGGATTTCCCCGCCATAGACGCTGACCTCGCGGAGCTAATGGAAACAGCAGCTAAAGCCATTGGCTGGGGTCGAGGTGCGTCCACACAACGGAGCGGGGCACCCTCTTCAGTGGCCCGGGGACGAGGTATCTCCCTTTGTCTACGCCGAGGCTCTTCCCCATTCGGGACCGCCACTGCGATGGCCTCGCTAGGCCGCGACGGCACGGTGACCATCCATCAAAACGCCGCGGAGCTTGGCATGGGAACCCACACGATGATCAGCATCGTTTCATCCGAGACGCTGGGCATTCCTCAACGTCAGGTCCAGGTAACGATGCCGGACAGCAGCAACGACCTGGAATTCGTAGGTGTGAACTCCCAGAGGACAACGGTACAGATGGGAACCGCCGTACAAGAAGCCTCTGAGAACCTGAAGCAGGAAATCCTGAAGGCTGCTGCTAAAACCAGGGGCGGGCGGGCGGAGGATTGGCGAGTCATGGATGGAATGGTTTGTGGTGGAGAGGCCCGCTTCTCATTCGCAGATATAGCTGGATCCTTGCCCAACGATGTTCCGCTCAAGGGTATGGGGATATGCAAGTTCGATCGACCGAAGGACCGTCGGGAACCGGATGCTCATTCGTTCAGTGCCGGCCAGTATTCCTACTGGGCACCCGGGGCTTCCGCTGCGGAAGTGGAGGTAGACCGGGAGACCGGCGAGGTCCGCGTCCTTCAGTATGCGATGGTTTCAGACGCAGGCAAAATCCTGCATTACGGTTCGGCGGCAGGTCAGATGGAAGGTGGAGCCGTCATGGGATTCGGACCTGCCCTGTTTGAAGAGCTGCACTACCGGGACGGCCAGCTCCAAAATGCCGACGCCTTTCAGTACCGCCTGCCCTTGATGGCTGATATTCCGGAATCATTTCATACCGTGATTAAGGAAAGCGGTGGTGGGCCTGGTCCCTTTGGTTCCAAAGGGTTAGCTCAAACCACCATCGGTGGTGTAGCGCCGGCTATTGGAAATGCCATCTTTGACGCCGTCGGCGTGCGTATTATGTCTGTACCCTTTAGTCCGGAAAAGATACTGCGGGCTCTTGGAAAGCTAGGAGAGGAAAAATAAAGCATTCACTTTGAGGAGTGAGTGCTCAAAGCCCAGCGTCATGGCTGTTATGATTCTACACCGAGCTAGGAGGCGTTTTCATGCTTAGGCCGTTTCGTGTGTTAAATCCAACCACTGTAAGGGAGGCGGTTACAGAATTAGGGCGTCTCGGTGAGCAGGCAAGGGTTTATGCTGGTGGCGCCGAGCTGATACTGCTCCTGCGCAACCGGTTGGTCCAGGCTGATACACTCGTGAACATCAAACAAATTCCCGACATGAATGAAATTTCCCGAAAGGGTCAAGCCATGCACATCGGTGCCACGGTAACTCACCGCCAGTTGGAAAAAGATCCCCAAGTGCGAGAGACTCTACCCATGTTCGCTTACGCCGAATCTCGGATAGGAAACATCCGTGTCCGAAACCAGGGGACGCTTGGTGGGAACCTGTGCTTTGCCGATCCATACGCGGATCCAGGGACAGCGTTGTTGGTCCATGAGGCTACGGTGTGCCTCATGGGAAAAGGTGGGGAACGCACCCTTCCCTTGGAAGAGTTTCTCAAGGGAGCCTATGAAACGGCTTTAGAGCCGGATGAGCTATTTACCGGAGTACAGGTATCGTCTCTCCCTGCAGGGTGGGGTCATGCCTATTTACGAATCGAGCGGTACCATCGGCCAACGCTGAACGTCGCAGCAGCTGCCAAGCTGCACGGTGAGCGAATAGATGAGCTGAGGTTAGCGGTTGGGTGTGTGGGACCAAAGGCAATCAGATTGCGGGAGCTGGAGTCAAAGATTCAAGGGTCAGGCTTAGGCGACGCAGAGCGGGTGTTGAATGAAGCGAAGCCATATCTCAC
>JAZFYO010000132.1:0-16182 GCA_036443615.1 Binatia bacterium
AGAGGTCCGTTTTGGTTCTTTCTGGACTTTGGTCTTTAAATCTGACTTCCATATTTCCCTTCTATACGCTTTTACGAATCAGGTTCATGAATTCAGCACGCGTCTCTTGCCGATTCCTGAAGGCCCCCAGAAGCGTGCTGGTAAGTATTATTGAATTCTGCTTTTCCACCCCCCGCATCCTCATGCATAAATGCTCGGCTTCGATCACGACCGCTACCCCCAAGGGGTTGAGTTGCCCCATGAGCGTGCTGGCGATTTGGTTGGTAAGGCGCTCCTGAACCTGAAGCCTGCGGGCAAAGACGTCTACCAGTCGTGCCAGTTTGGAAACGCCCACGATCTTATGGTGGGGGATATAGGCGACGTGGGCCTTGCCGAAAAAAGGGAGCAGGTGATGTTCGCACAGGGAAAAGAAGTCGATGTCCTTTTGAACAATCATCTCTTCATAGTCTTCGCTAAACAAGGCGCCGTTGAATATTTCTTCAAGGTTCTGCCGGTACCCTCGGGTAAGAAAAGTAAGCGACTTTGAAACTCGTTCGGGGGTCTTTTGCAGGCCCTCTCGGTCGGGATCTTCCCCTAGGGACCTGAGGATAGAACGAACCTGTTCTTCCATCTTTATCTCCACCTGAAGTATGGTTCCCTCCTGTTGAGATTTTAGAAAAATTAGCATTTAGATTGTAATAGGTCAAACTAGGCAACGATCCAAGGAAGTGCAGAGGCTCTCCTGTCCGGTGAAGATCGTTCGGAGCTGAGCGCCAAGTAAGACAACTGTACACCCCGATCCGTAGAAATAATCGAGGCATACCCCGTTTGGAGCAACATATGGCAGCAATTAGCGACATTATGATCTTCGGTCTGCAACTATACTGGAGGTGAGTTGCCGGTTCACACCACAAACAGGTCTTAGTTGCGGCCTGATGTGCATTAGTGAGGATTTCTAGGACTGATTAATTTCGGATCGGGGTACACACTCACGGATTCGTTTCATCGACCGACTTGCCCCAGCTTCGGGTCCGAGATGGTAAAGCCTTCACCGTGTAATATGAAATGCACGCATCGTTCAATTGTATTCTGGGAGGAAATATGGCTACCTCGGGTTTTACTGCTGCCCTCTCCCCAGGCGGCCAAGCTAAGGACCTTTGTTGGCTTATGATCTCCGTAGGGCTTATCAGCAACTGAGGATTACACAGAGATGCTCATCACACTCATCGAAAACTTCCGGGCGGTCTTTTATGCGCCCTTCTACGCGGCCTTCGCCCTCGGGGCCTATGCGGCAGAGGGTCTGGAAGTCAATCTCATGGAGTCCTCCCACCCATCGGAAACGGCGAACGCCCTCCTTGCCGGAAAGGGGGAGGTAGCCTGGGGCGGCCCCATGAGAGTAATGGTTGCCAACAACAGAAATCCAGATTGTGGCCTGATCCTCTTTTGTGAGGTGGTGGCACGCGACCCGTTCTTCCTGATCGGCCGTGAGCCCCTTGCGACATTCCAGGTCAAAGACCTATTGGGCAAGAAGGTAGCGACGGTCAGCGAGGTTCCAACCCCCTGGATCTGCCTTCAGCATGACCTCCGTATGGCAGGACTCGATCCTGTAGAGATCGACCGGGCTTCGGACCGATCGATTCCAGAAAACGTCGCCGTACTGTGCTCCGGAGAAGTGGACGTGATCCAAGTGTTCCAGCCGTTTGTCGAGACTTTGCTGGAGAGAAACGCGGGCCACATCTGGTACGCCGCCGCAGAGCGGGGACTGACCTCCTATACGGCCCTGTACACGACGCGGAGGTTCATGGAGCGTAATTCGGAGGCCGTTCTTCGGATGACCCGCGCTGTCTATCGGACGCAAAAGTGGATGGCGGCGCACGACGGAGAGGAGATCGCCGCGTGCGTCGCGGCCTATTTTCCCGATCTTCCCCAGGACACTCTGGCCAAGGCCCTGGCGCGCTATAAGACTCTTGGGCTCTGGAATCGTACCCCCATTTTGTCGCGGGAGGGTTTTGAGTGGCTGCAGTTGGCGTGCCTCTCGGGAGGGCTGATTCAGAAAGGGTTTCCCTACGAGCATTGTGTGGACATGCGGTTCGCCGAACAAGTCATAGGGGCTGAGCCTCCTTCGTTGTAGCCGATATCCAGACGGCAACCCACGCAGGATGAGTAAATCCCTGCAACGGTAAACATCCTTTGCCAGAATCAATTATCCTCGGGAGTGCCGCGGTCAAGATCTTTCATGAATTACAATCCAGCGGGAACAAAGGCTCGGAGGGATTGGTGGATTTAAAGAAGAGTCGCCTATCACTCGCTACCGGAATTAGCTGGACGGACGTGTACCGTAGAGCGAGTGGACGTAAAATTGAACTCGGCTGTGAAATTAGCCTCAGCAGGGATTGCATTTGTATTTTTTATTAAGATCCATTTAAATAAAACCAAGAGTTATGGCCAAGATTCAAAAAGCCATGCCCAAAGCTGTTGCCCACCTGGAGACGCTGGAGGATATCAGTACGCTGATTAGCCACTCCGAGGACCTTCAGGAGGCCCTTAGAAACGTCGTGGGGAGCGTAGTCGAGCGGATGGCGACCGAGGTCTGCTCCATCTACCTTTTTGATAACCAGAAGAGTCGTCTCATTCTCTGTGCCACCATGGGGTTGGCTCAGGATGCCGTGGGTAAGGTCTCCATGGCTATCGATGAAGGCCTGACCGGCCTGGTGATCGAAAGAAAGCGGCCTGTCATGGTGGTTGATGCCCCGACTCACCCACGATTCAAGTATTTTCCCGAGACAGGGGAAGAGCGCTTCCATTCCTTTCTGGGGGTCCCCCTTACGGAAAAAAGGGCACCGATAGGTGTGCTGGTGATTCAGACCTCTCGCCGGCGGGAGTTCTCCTCTGACGAGGTTCGCCTCCTCAAGGCTATCTCGAGTCAAGTGTCAAGCATCATTGTCCAGGCACGCCTTGCAGAGTCCATAATGCACAAGGAGCGGGAGCGGAAGGAATACCGAAGGCACCTGGTTCGCGCCTTGAAGAGGCTGCGTTCCTATGAGCGGGGGCGCCGGGAGGGAGTGGAGAGGAGGGTCACGCACAGATGGAGAGGGCGGTTGACGGGTCAGGCGGCCTCGATAGGCTTTGGTCACGGGACGGTCCATATCGTCCGTCCGCGGATGGATCTGAGGTCGGTCAAGAGGCAGCGGACAAAGAATGTCGCAAGGGAGATTGAAAAATTCCGCTCTGCGATAGAGAAGGCAATGGAACAAATCAACGATCTCAAGCGACGGATGAGTGCCCTCATCTCAAACGAGGCGGGAGCGATCTTCGAGGTCCACCGCTTGATCCTTGATGATCCCGTTATCCTCCAACAGATCGAAGAGAGGATCCGCGAGGGGCACTATGAAGCGGCATACGCCGTGAGCAGCGTCTTTCAAGAGCACCTACAATCCTTTGTGCAGATTGGGGACCAGTACCTAAAGGAGCGGGCAGAGGATATCAGAGACGTAGCGCAGAGGGTATTGGAAAATATCACCGGCAAGAGATGGGAAAAACTGGCCCTCCCCAAAGAGGCTATTCTGGTGGCGGAAGATCTCTCGCCTGCGGATGTCACGCTCATCGAAGGGAACCGTTTTCGTGGTATCGTCCTGTCCATGGGTGGAGTGACTTCGCATGCCTCCCTCCTGGCCAAATCTTTTGAAATTCCCACAGTGGTTGCTGTCGAGGGTTTGCTGGAGACCGTTCGGGAGGGAGACTCCCTGATCGTCGATGGAAACTCAGGAGTTGTCTATATCAACCCCAACCAGGAGATCATGCGCGAGTACGACCGGCTCGAGCGGGAATACCTTGACTTTAGTCGTCAGCTTGATGAATCCCGAGACTTACCGGCGGAGACACTAGACGGTCACCCCGTCTCTCTGTGTGCCAACATCGGTCTTCTGAACGACATTTCATTTGCCCATATGCATGGCGCCCAAGGGGTTGGGCTCTATCGAACGGAGATTCCCTTCCTGGCACACCATGACTTTCCGCGCGAGGACCAGCAGTTCAGCATTTACCGCCGTGTGGTCGAGGGGATGGAGGGAAAGCCTGTAACGATCCGTACGCTCGATATCGGCGCGGATAAATATCCTTCCTACGTGCGCAGGGGCCCGTCGGAGGCCAATCCCTTCTTGGGCTGGCGCTCCATCAGGGTTTCCCTTGAGGTGTCCGAGATATTCAAGACCCAACTCCGGGCCATCTTGAAGGTGGGGGTCTTGGGTCGGGTCCGACTTCTCATCCCGATGGTGTCGAGCCTGGAAGAGATACTGAAGGTCAAGGAGATCCTTGCAGAGGTCAAGTCGGGTCTGGAACGGGAAGGGGTCCCTTTTGACCGCCAGATGGAACTGGGAATCATGGTGGAGGTTCCTTCTGCAGTTCAATTGATCAAATCGCTTGTCCGCGAGGTGGATTTCCTCAGCATCGGGACCAATGACCTCATACAGTACCTCTTGGCCGTGGACCGGGGAAATCGCAGAGTGGCGGGGCTCTACGAACCTCTCCATCCGGCTGTAATTTCGGCCCTCATGCAGGTGGTTCAGGCGGCCAAGAAGACGGGCAAGCGTGTTGGCATGTGTGGAGAGATGGCGGGCGACCCACTTGCCACCTTGCTTCTAATAGGCATGGGATTGGACGAGTTCAGCATGGAATCGCTCTCCATTCCTGTGGTCAAGAAGGTTATTCGCTCGATCAATTACCAGGCTGCCAAAACCTCAGTCCAGACAGTGCTGCAGATGGAGACCGTGAGGGAGATCAAGAGCTACCTTTTCGGTCAAATGCGTAACCTCGGCATGGTAGAGCTATTGGAACTCTACCACTGAGGCTTCGGAAAAAAACATTAAGTAAACCTTTACCCTGATTCTCGGTGTTTCGCGAACCCGCATTCATGTGATGATAGCTATTAGGGTAGGATGGGCGATGGCCTCCCTTTCGGTGAGAGGTTTAGACAAGTTCTACCCCCTTGGCCTGTCTGGCTAATGCTTTCCACGTTTGCGCTGCTGCTTGCGGTGCTCCTTGCGCCGTTTAGAGGATTTCTGCCGGCGCCGCTCCTTTCTTCTCTCTTTTAGCTGCTCACGCAACTCTTTCTTCTCCTCCCGGGTGAGCCCTCCAGGTCTTTGAAATCGCTTTCTCCACTCCCGGCGCTCCTCACGGGGCAGCTTACGAAACTCCTTAAAGCGCTTTCTTAGCCTTTGACGCTGTTCAGGATTCAGGCTGCTCCAGCGCTTCCACCGTTTGCGCAGCTGCTCTCGGTGCTCCGGTGGAAGATTACGCCAGCGCCGGAAATTGCGCCGAACAGAGTCCTTTTCCTCAGGTGCCAGCCCTCGCCAGGTCTCAAGCTTTCGCCGAAGCTCGGTCCTTCTCTCGGGCGACAGAGACTTCCAGCGGCGGTGGCGTTCCCTTAACTCCTGCCTCTCCTCCGGGCTCATCTGACGCCATCGCTCCAGAGCCTCGCTCTCGGTCTCGGTTCCGCTTTGGGCCGAAACCGGGAGGGGTAGGCATAAGGGGATGAAGAGAGCCAGCTGCCAGATCATCCGTTTCATTTTTCTTTTTCCTTATCCTCCCACTGGGAATTTTGCGGGTCCGGTTCCGTCGGGGTTTCCTTCAGCTCTTCCAATATTTCCAGTTGCTTCAACGGCTCCAGGTTGTTGAGAATCTCCCACTCCTCCAGAAGCTCCATGAGCCGGAGTATCTCTCGATCCGGATGCTCCTCCGCGCTGGGTACTGCGAAGAAAAATGGCAAAAAGACAAAGAATAAAATGGCTGTCCGTGCGATCTGTCCCACGCCGCTGTCTCCATCTCATGCCGAGCCGTTTTTGGCTCCCCCCACGTCCTCGAGGAGATCCAGGGCATCGAGAACCTCCATCGCTTTAAAAAATTCCAGATTCTCCGCTACAGGCAAAAATTCCATAAGGGTCATCTCCTCAGGCGGTGTCCCCTGAGAGCGCCACATCCCCTTGGTAAACGTCAGGGTCAGGCCCAGGACCAGGATCAGGGCGGTTGCAAGGGCCGGGACCGGCCAGGGGTGAATGAAGGTCAAGAGCGAAGTCCACCAGGAAGGCTTCTCTCTTGCTTCCACCAGCTTTCGGTGGATCTCCTTGGAGTAGGCATCCCAGAACGCTTCATTGGGTTCGTCCTGCTTCGAGGTCAAAGGAAGGAGCAGGTGCAGTTCTTCCAGGAAGCGGCGACAATAGGCACATCCCTCAAGGTGCGTTTCAACCCTGCTGCGATCCTTTATGTCGCACTCGCTGTAATAATAGAGGACAAGGTCCTGCTCGAGGTTTTTACAATCCCTTTGAACTCTATTCTCGTTTTGGGCCATTTATCTCTCCGTTAAATAAGCTCTGCCAGGCTTTTCCTCAGGGCCATCACGGCACGGTGGAGATGAACCTTGGCTGTTCCTTCAGCGGTCTGCATTATCTTGGCGATCTCATGGATCGAAAGACCTTGGTGGTTTCTCAAGAGAAAGGCAGTGCGCTGTTTCGGAGGAAGCGCGCTTAAGGCAGCCTCCACCCTGCGCGAGGTTTCGTCCGCCATGGCCGCTCGATCCGGGGAAGAAGTCTGATCATTTCTCTCATCAGCACGGTCTGTGGTCTCATCGTAGGATTTCCAGGAGGCCCGTGCTTGACGTCGGCGGTAATCCAGACAGAGATTGACAAGAATGCGATAAAACCAAGTGTAGAAGCCAGCCCTCTGATTAAAGCCCTTCAGGTGAGTATAGGCGCGCAAGAATGCCTCCTGCGAGAGGTCCTTGGCCTCCTCACGGTCCCGGGTGAAATCAAACGCGACGCGGTAGGCCTTTTGCTTGTACCGTTCCACCAGGTCCTCAAACGCGTTGGAGTCCCCCTTCTGGGCCAGGGCTACGAGTTCATCATCCCCGTGCTTTGCAGGTGGACCCTTCTCCATGAAAAACTCAGTCACGCCTGTAAAATCAATGGGATGGTAATCTCCTTGCCTGCTCAGATAACTAGTTAGACGTCATGGGAGCCAAAGGGTTTACCGGTCCAAGATACGAAAAATATGGCCAAGGTCGACCCCATTTTCTCAGTATTTGGGGAATTCTTTATCTAAGAGTGTGAAGAAAAGCGTCTTTATTTGCAACGGTTCAGGGCGAAAACAGCCCGTGACTTGAGCCGAGGGCCCTTTCCTTCTAAATCCCCCTACCTATAAATATTCCAGGACAGGGGAATAACTTGTCTTGGCTAATCTCTTCTGTTACTTGTCCCCTTCTAGGTGACGAAATATGCAGCGGAGGGACCATAATTGTGAAAACTCTCATTCAGGGCGGGTTTGTAGTCGGTTTTGATGGAAAGGGGCACGAGGTTATCAGGGATGGAGTGGTGGTCTTCGAGAAGGACCGGATCCTGTTTGTAGGCAAACAGTTCACCGGGCCAGTGGACAGACGGATCGAAGCCAAAGGCTGTCTTATTACTCCCGGATTTATCGATACCCATTTCCATTCCGGCAGCAACGCCAGCGACTATCTTCTCAACGAGCCCGACAAACCCGACTTTTTTGCCGCCAACTATTTAGCCCATGGCGCCCCGCTCAGGGGAAAGGCTAGATTCGCCCACTTTAAGGATGTCGATGTGGGCCAGCGCTTTTCACTGGTCCATATTTTAAAGAGCGGTGTTACTACGGTTTTGGATATTGGCGGTCCTGGTGGAGACCCTGAGCGTTATGTAGAGATGGTGGGTGAGCTGGGAATTCGCTGCTATGCCGGCCCTAGCTATAAGAATGTGGATTTTCTTCATGACGGAGAGGGGCGGCTGGAATACGACTGGAGTGACGAGAGGGGCTCTGAAGGACTAAAGAGAGCCATTGCCTTTGCCAAAAAATTCGGCGGCTCGTGCAATGGACGGCTCGGCACCATGCTCTTTCCCGGCCATGTAGACAGCTGTACGCCTGAGCTACTGCAGCAGACCAGAAAGGAGGCCAAGGAGCTGGGCGTACGCGTGCAGATCCATGCGGCTATCAACCTGATTGAGTTTCACACCGTGATGAAGCGCTACCGTCGGACTCCGCTTGAGTTGCTAAAGGAGATCGGCTTTCTCGATAACGAAGTATCCCTATCCCATTGCATCTTTTTAAGCGGCCATAGCTGGACTGCTTATCCCTACGGCGATGATCTAAAGCTTATCGCCGACGCAGGGGTCTCGGTTGCCCACAGCCCCCTCAAGTACCTGAAGATCGGAGCCTCGATGGAATCCTTCGACCGCTATCGTAGGGCGGGTATAAATGTGGCGTTGGGCACGGATACCTTTCCTAAGGATATTATCTCGGAGATGCGCTATGCCGCCATGGTCTCACGCTTGGTAGAGAAGAGCTTTATGGCCGGACACCCCAGAGATGTTTTCAACTCGGCGACTCTGGGTGGGGCAAAATTATTGGGGAGAGAAGACTTGGGTAGGTTGGAGAAAGGGGCCAAGGCCGACATTGTGGTCGTTAACCTCAAGGACATCGCCTTTGGGGCAATTCGTGATCCGATTAAAGGACTAGTAGAGACCGGGACGAGTCGGGACGTACAGGTAGTCATCGTTGATGGGGAGATCCTTGTGGATGGGGGAAAGTGCCTCAGGGTTGATGAGGCAGAGCTTATGGATAAGCTTCAGAGCCGTGCCGAAGGGATCTGGGAGGAGATCCCAAAATGGCACTGGACAGGGAAAGGCGTAGATGAGGTTTTGCCCCCGGCCTTTAATATGAAATAAGAGGGTCTATTAAATGGAAACCCCGCCTCTTGAGGCGGGCACAAAGCCGATGGGGTTTCCCCCGTGGAGTCGCGGTCCATCACTCCACAGGGGGGGAGAAGCGGCAGCTCTCCCCATTGGTCGAACACGGGGATTCAAACCCCGTGTTTGATATAACTTGATTAATGGCTTCTGGATCAACTTGATATTCTTTAAGCGTCTCAGAGGTAGAGAAAGGAGAATTCCGTGTCAGAGGTAGAGGGTCTCAAGAAGAAAGTGGCCATGGCCTGCAGGATGCTATTTGTTGCAGAGCTGGTCGATTACAGCGGCCACGTCAGCGTGAGAATCCCGGGAACAGATCGATTTCTAATCAACCCCCATCCTATCAGCCGCGCATCTGTAACGCCCGATGACATTCTTACCTTTGATCTGAACGGGACGCTTTTAGAGGGAAAATGGAAGCTCCCAACCGAGCTGCCCATGCATACCCGCACCTACCGTGTCAGGGAAGACGTTCAGAGCATAGCCCACCTCCACAATCGCATGGTGGTGGTTCTGAGCATGGCTGACCGGCCCCTTATTCCCGCTTCCAACACGGGGGCTTTTTTTGGTCCCGGCCCAATTCCCGTTTATCAAGATCCTGCCCTGATCCATACCAACGAGCAGGGAGATGCCGTGGCGCGAACCCTGGGCGCAGGCGAGGCTGCCATCCTGCGCGGGCACGGCTCCATTGTTGCCGGGAAGTCGATTGAGTGGACCTTTACTGCCTGCGTGGACTTGGAGGATAGTGCCGCAAGACTCTACTTTGCCTCCCTCTTAGGACCGGTCCGTTACTATACCGACGATGAGGTCCACCGGGTAGCTGAAGTGCGCAGGCGGGCGCCTGAGGTGCAAAAGGTCTGGGATCATTATGTGGCCAAGGCCAATTTGGCCGGATTTATGGAAGGCCTCTGAACTAACCCCGATCCGTAAATAATAATCGAGGCATACCCCGTTTGGAGCAACATATGGCAGCAATTAACGACATTATGATCTTCGGTCTGCAACTATACTGGAGGTGAATTGTCGGTTCGCACTACAAACAGGTCTTTGTTGCGGCCTGATGTGCATTAGTGAGGATTTTTGGGACTGATTAATTTCGGATCGGGGCTAAAGCCCTTGCTACAATAAACTTGCTTTGATGACTTCAATCTCGTCTCTGATGACCTCGCCTCGGGGAGAGTCCTGACCGAAGATCTCCAGCGCCCGCTTAAGGGAGGTGATTGCGTTCTCGTCCTCGTCCTGCAAAAGATGGGCGCGTCCCAAATAATAATAGGCATCCCCCATGCGATACATCTTAGCGTAGACCTTGCCCAGGTGGCGGGCCGGTTCGGCCCACAGGGGTGACAGGTTGACGGCTCTGAGATAGGCGCCCACCGCCTCGGCGAATTTTGATTCCTCCTCAAAGAGCGTCCCCAGATAGAGATAGGTCAGAGGCTCCCTAGGCTCTGCGATCAATGATCGCTTGAAGGCTTCGTGGGCTATACGAAACTCCCCGGTTTGGGTAAAGAGTCGGCCCAGATCTCGGTCGATCCCCGGGATACTAGAGTCGAGGGCCCTTGCCTCCTCGTAGTTTTCTCGGGCCGGCGCCCACTTGCCTTTATAATGGTAGGCCATGCCGAGGAGGTGTTTGGGCTCAGCCTTTTGTGGATTTTGGCTGACTATCTTTTTAAGCTTGTCTATGATGCCGTCTACATGCTCTTGCTTCAGTTTCAGGATCAGCTGGACTCTAGTTATCGGATCTTGATGCTTTTTCCTCGGGGGCTGAGGCCCGAGAGAGCGAACCACAAGGCTCACCGAATCGATGCGTTCATACGTCAATGGGTGCGAGAGCATATACGGAGGGATATCGACCGGGTTCAGAATTCTCTCCTGATCGATAATTTTGAGGAACCTCACGGCCCCATTCGGGTCGTAACCAGCCTCCGCCATGTATTTTACTCCAAGGGTATCAGCCTCCCGCTCTACCTTCCGGTTATAAGAGAGCTGGCGGGTTACAGCCAGGCCTTGGCCCAACATCCCAGCTGCTTGGGCCTGGCCGCTGCCGGCCGCCAGAAAAATGCCCAGGAGCCCTAGCAGGCTTATTGGATCCGGCTCGGAGAGGCGGGCCATGTGGCGGCCTTTTACGTGAATGATTTCGTGGCCCAGGACACCAGCAAGTTCGTCTGTACTGCCGACCCGTTCGATGAGGCCCGTGTGCACGTAGATGGATCCACCGGGGACTGCAAAGGCGTTTAGTTGAGAATTCTTTACCACAAAGAAGCGGTACTCAAATGGCTGAGGTCCCATGACGGCGAGGATTCTTCTGGCCACCTTGTCGATGTAGCTGTTAACCTCAGGGTTGCTTACTAGCTCGAGGTGTTTCTTGGCCTCGCGACGAAATTCCCGACTGATTTTTACCTCGTCTTCTACCGTCATCGGTTTGATGAACGGAAGTGGCAGCGAGTTTTGAATACCACACCCGCTCAGCAGAAGGATTAAGAGAAAAAAACAGAGAAGCCTTTGTACCATCCAACTGATTATAGATGGCGGCTAAGGGGGGATCAATAGAATGGGGTGCTGACTCTAAACCGGGAAGGCAAGAACGAAGGGAGGTCCGGGGCTGGGCTCATCTCACCCCCCCCGGCTGCCTCCCTTGTATGTAAAGCGGTTCCTCCGCTACCTTTACCTTTTTTTCTTTTTCGTCTTTACGACCAAGAACTGAAGACTCTCTTTTGTCTTCGGTGACATCGCCAGTATTTGATCCACGTACTTTTCGACCTTTTTCGGGGGCACATAAGTGATAAGCAGCTTAGATTTTTTGGCCTCCGCTAAGAGTTCCGGATCTTTTACAGCGGCTTTAAAGGCCTTGCGCAGGATGTTGACCCGGTCCATCGGTGTCCCGGGAGGTAGCGAGAACGGCCTTTGGAAGTTGTATTGTTGCAGCCAGGCGTTGATTATAGCCAGTTTCTCGCCCTTGACAAGATCGGTAAGCCGGGGAAGATTCTTGACCTCCGGGTCCTGGGAATTACCATGGGTGATAAACGGGATCAACTTTTCATCGCCCTTTGCGTCCAGCATAGACCTGGCTGTAACCCTCTGGGACTCCCAGCCAAAACAGACACCATCCAGTTCTTTTTTCTGTAGGGAGAGGCGGATGGGGCCGGTTCCCCTGAAACCAGCAATCACATCGAAGTGTGTCCCCAGGGTCCTGTTTAGGATCTTCGGCATGTCGTTGGTGGTCCCCGACCTCGTGCCGCCCATCTTGATGCGTTTTTTTGTGGTCAGGACGTCCTTCAGCGTCTTGAGGCCGGTAAAGCCCATAATACTGCAAGAGGGCAATCCCACGCTCGGGGTGCCGATCCATCTAAACTTGTCAGCCTTGAACCTGATCCCCCTGTCACCGAGCGCCAGCTTCGTGACCAAGGCGCTGTTCCAAACCCCCACGGTTAGCCCGTCTGGTTTGGCCCTGCTGTAGATGTAGTTGGCAGAAATGAGGCTTCCGGCTCCGGTCATGTTCTGCACTATGGGAGTGGGGTTTCCCGGGATGTACTTGCCGATGTGGCGTGCGACAAACCTGGTATTATGTGTCGTAACCTCCCCCGGGTGAAAATCCCACAACGAACCGAATGGTCTTGCCCTTGTAGAATTCCTCACCCTGCGCAGCGGTCGAGGCACTGGCCACAAGGGCGAGAATTCCTAATAGCGTGATCAGGTTTAAACTCCTTTTCATCATAATGGCCCTCCTTTCTAGACAACGGAAATTTAGCGCCCTCTGACTAAAAGAGGGATGTCGGCGAGCCTGACTAGCCTGGGAATATTCAATAGCCCAGCCAGATAAAGAGCTGTCCCTCAGGGAAGGGAAGGTGAAGCATCCTGTCAAAAAGACCACCGAAAAAGAGCCAGGATAGTGCCGTTAAGAAAATACTCATGAACCAGTTTTCTCGGGAACCGACCTTGAGATAGAGAAAGGTGGCTACGACGGACGACCATATGAATCCCAGGAACCAGATTGAGAAGAAAAACCCAAATACCCAACTGATAATGGAAATCATCCGTTTGCGGGCCACCACCGGCTCTATCTCAACATCCCCTACAGCCGGCTCCTCACCGCCAGTCACTACTCGGGTAGTGGTGAACACATCCTTGCCAAAGGTCCAAGAGGCCAGGGCCAGACCGGGAACGCCGATGATCAGGGGAAAGAGAGATGCCCGATCCTCGTCCGCACCAAAACCGAAGAAGATCTCACGCATCACATAGGCGAATACCACAACGAAGAAAAGGGCAAACAGGCTGTGGAAGAAACGGCTACTGGTCGTGATCTCCTCCGTTGTTTGAGGGCTAGCGCTCTGGGCCCCCTCCGTGCCCGCCGCCATCTTCTTTTGTCTCTCTCTCCACGTCTGGTACAAGGGATATAAAAGGGCGCCGGCGATTATCAGTATTATGATGATAACCCCGGGTCGGAGAAGCCAGCTCATTCCGTAGATCTTCGAAGCGATAAAGAGATTGCTTTCCGCTATATTCCCTAAAACCAGGCCTATAAGCAGAGGCGGTCTCTGCCAGTCAAAGCGGACCATGAGCCATCCCAGCGCCCCGAACAGAATGACCATAGCCATATCGCCGAAGCTGTTCTTAACGGCGAAGCCCCCAAGGTAGACAAGAAGGAGGAGGAAGGGGATGAGATAGGTTCCCTTGACGAAGGTAATCTTCGCAATCTGGTTTAGGAAAAGAAAACAGACTGCGACCGTGATGATGTTGGAAACAACGATGATCCAGACAAAAGAGAAGGTGAGCGGGAGGTATTTGCCGGGGTCCAGCAGATCCGGGCCCGGCACGATGCCTTGAATGATAAAGGCCCCGAGCAGGATTGCCATCGAGACGCTTCCCGGGACACCGAAGGCGATGGTCGGGACCAGGGCCCCTCCCTCCTTGGAGTTGTTGGCCGCCCCAGGCCCAAGGACTCCCTCTATAGCTCCTTTACCGAAGCGCTCCTTGTCCGGCGAGCTCTGGACCGCATGGGCATAGGAAATCCACTGCGCCGGACCACCTCCCAGCCCTGGTAGGAGACCGATGTAGGCGCCGATGGCACTGCAGCGAAGCACCAGCTTCCAATGGATAAAGGTGTCCTTGACTCCCTGCATGACACCGCCCAGTTTGCCTACCTTCTCCTTGGCGATGCTGCCCTCCATAACGGCCAGCTCGACGATCTCCGGGATGGCGAAGAGCCCCACGGTCACCGCTACGAGGGCGACTCCATCCCACAAGAAGAGCCCACCGCCTTCTCCGAGGATAGGCTCGAGGGTAAAGCGCGGCACGCTCTCGATGGGGTCCAGACCGATCGTAGAGAGCGCGAGGCCAAATGCCCCTGCAGTGAGGCCCTTCGTGATGTTACTCCCGCTAAGGGAGGCAACAAAGGTGATCCCCACTATGGCCAGCATGAAGAACTCGGGAGCCCCGATAGAGAGAACGAGTGGCTTGACGAGGGGTATCGCTAGGGCCAGGGCGAAGGCGCCGAAGACCGCTCCCACCAGGGAGCTCATCAGAGCGGCCCCCAGGGCCCGCCCCGCCTCCCCCTTCTTGGCCATGGGATGTCCGTCGACGATCGTCGCGGCCGTGATCCCTTCACCGGGGACGCCAAAGAGGACCGAGGTGATGTCGCCGGTCGTTGCAGTGACGGCGTTAGAGCCCAGGAGAAAGGCAAAGGCCGTCGTGGGATCCATTTTGTATATGAACGGGAGCATCAGGGCCAGGGTTGTAGCTCCCCCGAGCCCTGGCAGGATCCCCACCACAAAGCCAATCGCGACCCCTAACAACATGAACAGGAATGACGATTGGCCCTGGGCAGAGAAGGGCAGGATGTTTATAAGGCCGACGTAGAAGGCGTCTACGTATTCCATTATCTACGTGTCGCTATTACTTCTTTTTCTTCTTCCTCACCAGGAACGAGAGAGCTTCCTTTGCCTTCGCAGGGGTGTTCAGGATCTGGGAAACGTACTTTTCAATCTGTGGCCCGGACACATAGTTTATGATGAGTTTGGATTTCTTGGCCTCGGCCAGGAATGTCGGGTCTTTCATAACGGCCGCATAGGCCTTCCGGAGAATGTTTAGGCGGCTTTTGGGTGTCCCTGGAGGGGATGAAATCGGCCGCTGAAACTGGTATGTCGCCATCCATGCGTTGAAGGTAGACAGGTTATCCGCACCCTTGATCACGCTCGTAACCTGGGGAAGGTCTCTCACCTCCGGCGAGTTATCCTTGCCCTGGATTATGTACGGAATCAACTTGTCATCCCCCTTTGCGTCCAGCATAGCCCTGGCGGTGACCCCCATCGACTCCCATCCCCAGCAGGCACCGTCTATCTCTCTCTTCTGCATGGCGATGCGGATGGTTGCGGTTCCCCTGTAACCCGAGATCACATCGAAATTAGTTCCCATAGTCTTGTTCAATATTTTCGGCAAGTCGTCAGTGGTCGATCCCGCCCTGGTGGCACCCATTTTCAGGCGTTTTCCGGACTTGAGTACATCTTCGAGTGTCTTGAGGCCGGTAAATCCCATGATAGCACAGGCGGGTAAGCCCTTGACGGGGGCGCCTATCCAACCGAACTTATCGCCCTTGAATCTAGCTTTTCTTTCGCCGAGGGCGCTCTGTAAAATGAGTCCGCCGTTCCAGATGCCGACGGTCAACCCGTCCGGTTTGGCCCTGTTGTATATATAGTTGGCCGCGATGAGACTACCGCCACCTGTCATGTTCTGCACTATGGGAGTGGGGTTTCCCGGAATAAACCTGCCGATGTGGCGCGCCGCTGCCCGGGTATAGGTGTCATAACCTCCGCCAGGTGAATAGCCCACGACGAAACGGATGGTCTTCCCTTTATAAAATTCTGCGGCCAGTGCCGTGGTCGAAGCGCTGGCAAGAAAGGCAAAGACCACTGCAAGCGAAAACAGGTATAGAGTTCCCTTTTTCATAATCCCTCCCTAAAAAGATGTTTTGGAGATAATTTCCTCCATTTAACGGCGAAGTTTATTGCTAAACGTGGGATGATGTCAAGCCCCCCCAATGGGGAATTTATTATCTAACCTAAGAGGGTAGGAGCCGGGATAGGGCTTAAAATCATTATTTTTTCTCCTGGAGGGCTTTTAGCTCGCGTCTGGCTGATTCGAAGTCTGGATTGATGCCTAAGGCGGTCTCAAACTCTTCCTCGGCATCTTTGGTCTGGCCAATTTTCACGAGGATTATTCCCAGCTCGTAATGGGCCACATCATCGTCGGGACAGAGCCTTAAACCCTCGCGATAGAGGGAGATGGCCTGCTCGGGATCCTTAAGCTTCTGGGCCTTCTCAAAGTCGCGAATGGCACGATTGCAGTCCTGCCTTTTCTGATCCGCCTTTATTCTGGCCAGCTTGAGCTCCTCGATCTCTTCGCGCTGCTGCGCGATCTCTTTTTGCATTTTCTGGATCTCCTCCTTCTGCTTGAGGACCAG